>DAOVDS010000125.1 GCA_030669415.1 bacterium | reverse complement strand
GTTTTTTTTAGACGGAGTTGTTCCGGCCGTCCACAAGGTATCGACGCTGTCAGGGGAAGGGGCGTGCTTGTCGCCGGCAACCGTTTCGCGGAGTGCGTCTGAGACTTTCTTCAGGTCTGTTAGAAGCTCCGATGTATTCTGGTAGCGTTCCGAGAGGTCTTTTGCGAGCATCCTGGCGACGATGTGTGAGATTCCCGGGTGGATATCACCGGCAAACGCATCCAGAGGAGGCACCGGAGCTTTGAGGTGCTTGTCTCTTAGTTGGAAGATGGTATCACCCGTGAAGGGCGGCCTGCCCGCAAGCATCTGGTAGAAGGTGATGCCAAGCGAGTATATGTCGCTTCTCGCATCGAGGGTTTGGGCCTCGAACTGTTCAGGTGACATGTATGCGGGCGTGCCGAGGACCGTACCTGCGGCTGTAACGGTCATGTCGCCCTTCTCGGCGCTTCTTGCGAGGCCGAAATCGGTCAGCTTGACTTCGCCGCTGGCGGTTATCATTATGTTGTCCGGTTTCACATCGCGGTGAACCATGTTTTTTTCGTGTGCAGCGCCGAGGCCCTTTGCCGCGCCCTCGACAATCCGCAGCGCCTCTTTGGGGTCGAGCCTGCCTTTCTCCTCGACAATCTCGCGGACGTTCCTGCCTTCCACAAGCTGCATCACAATGAATGGGAACCCATCTTCCTCGCCCGTGTCGTAGACAATAACGATATTCGGGTGTTCGAGGCTGGCGGCAGCCCGGGCTTCGCGAAGGAACCGCTGCCTGTGCACCTCTCCGACCAGGGCGGGAGACATTATCTTGACGGCAACTGTCTTGTTGAGGGCAATGTGTCTTGCGCGGTACACTGCGCCCATACCGCCGTCGCCGATTTTGCCTGTTACTTCGCAGGGGCCAACGCGCTCGCCGATGAAGCGCTCGTCGAGGGTTTGAAGGGCCAGGGCCCGTTCCGTACGCTTGAGGGACTTTTCCTTCTGCTCCTCCATTGCCGTCCATATCTGTGCATACGTTGTGGTGCCGTCATCGAGAGTCGTCTTATCAAGCCCGAGGTCCGCCAACTGCTCTTCCTGTTGTTCCACTGGCAGGGTCTCAAGGTAGAGGTCCAGCAGTTCCTTCAGTTGCTGCTCGTTCAGGTATCCTTTCTGCACCAGAACCGAGGTGAGTGTGGGCCTGAAGCCCATCCGCCTGCGGACATCGAGACATTCAAGCAGGTGAGCTTTCGAGATTAGTCTTCTCTCCACGAGCGCGTTCTTGAGGAACAGCCCTGCCGGCGTTTCAGTTTCGGGGTCTTCCGAGTTCACGCCATCGAACAGGGCCTGCTCAAGCACTCTCTCATTCGTGTCGGGAGAGAAATAGTCGCCCTGCATACGTTTTCCTCTTACTGCTGTGCCCAAGAAAGGACATGTCCCTATTTTATCGGGCACCTGTCCCTTCTGTCAATGGCAGTTCTGAAGCCGCCTGTGATATTGGGACTGCCTACCGGCCTCGGCCGCCCGGTCCGCGTCCGCCTGGCCCGCGTCCGCCTGGTCCGCGACCGGGGCGTCCGGGCCCGCCACGTCCTTCTCTCATCTTCTCGCGTGCCGCCTTTAGTTCCTCGATTAGTTGCTTTCGCAGCTCTTCGCGCGCGGTTTCGCGCTCCTCTTCCGAGAGCTTACCGTCTCCGTCCTTATCGAACTTCTCAATAAGCTCTTTTGGTGGCATCATACCAGGGCCTCTGCCTGGGCCCATGCCACCAAGGCCTCTACCCGGTCCGCGTCCGCGGCGTCCGGGCCTGCCTTCGCCGTCATCAGGCTGGTCGCCGTCGGGGCGCGGGCGCCTCGGAGGTCTTGGCCTGCCTTCGCCGTCACCGGGCTGGTCGCCGTCGGGCCGCGGGCGTCTTGGGGGCCTTCGCCGGCCTTCACCGTCATCGGGCCTGTCGCCGTCGGGCTGCGGGCGTCCTCGCCTGCCGCGCGGGTGCCTGGGGCGTCTCGGCCTGCCTTCACCGGGCTGACCGTCGCCATCATGCTGCCTGCGTGCGTGCCTGCGTCGCCTGCCTTTTCGGCGGTGTTTGGGGCCTTCGCCTTCCTGGCCACCTTCACCGCGGTGCTCTTTCCTTCTCTCGCGCATTTTCTCGCGCATCTGCTTGTGCGCAGCTTTGCGTTCTTTGGGAGAGAGCTTGCCGTCACCGTCGGCATCGTGTTTCTCGAGCATTCTCTCGCGCAGCGCTTTCAGCGCAGCTTTGCGTTCCTTGGGAGAGAGCTTGCCGTCACCGTCGGTGTCGAATTTTTCGACCAGTTTCTTCGGCAGTCTCATACGGTGCTTTCTGTGTTTTCTGCCGTGCCTGGACCGTTTCTTGTGCCCTTCCGGCTTCTCATCCTGCGCGAAGGCGGTTGCGCCCAGCACCACGACCAGCACGGAGGCCAGCAGCGCCATAATTAGCTTCTTCATTCTCTTCTCTCCTTTCTTTCTTGTCCCATAAAGAGAATATTCGTGAGAAAGAATGCGCCTTCTCTACATCTAACTACTGGAAAAATGGCGAACTCCGCCAAAGAATCGGGAATTTTTCAGAAAAACGTGCCAGGGTTATTCAATCCTCTGAACTTGGTGTGGCCCGCAGCATTATATCAAGCATAAATTTCAAAAAATATCATGCGAATATAATGCATGCTCAACTATCATAATAAGAGGCTGTAGTGTTTTGATTGTCAAGATTGCTGATTATGGAATGATTCTCTAAATCAGGAAAGGCGAGTTAAAGATTGAAGCTGATGTTCAGGCGATAATAAACAGCCTATCGAGCCATCGCAAGTTTCCTGACATCCTCGGAGATTTCTATTTCAACGTTGCCAACTTGGCTGAAAAGCTGGTCATATGTATCTTTCAAAATCTCCAGTTCTTCCATTGTGAGTTTTCTTTGGCATGATTCGTAATGAAGAACGTACAATATTATTTCCAATAATATATGTTCTTTCTCTGAAACCATTCGTCGGAACCCAGCATATTTCTTAAGAAGATTGCGAATACCTTTGATTTCAAATCCTGTGATGCGATCGGAGTCCATATCGAGATAAATGGTTATAACTTTATCCAGTCTTTTACCATCTGAGGGCGTGTTCGACAACCATATCTCAAGAACGTCGCCATGGCGGTTATAGCGGGTGTGTTTATGGAATTCCCCCTCTGGGCCGAAACTGTCGGGTTTCAACTCAGATATATCTAATCTGCGGGCCATAGCTTTCTCCTAAATCGAGTAGCTAAATCTTTTTCTGTCACACCTCTATCAGTTCGCCATCTGAATATGACTTTACGTGGATTTGCGAATACAAACAAATACCTTGTGTCGTCTATCCCGTAAATACCGAGTGATCGTGCTATATTAATATCAGGTTTTGCAATATAACACAAGCAATCTTCGGGATCCATTTGTAATTCTTCAATCCAATCATCTCTTATGCCCTCGTACACTCTCCATGGTTGCTGTACAACGGTCTTTATTAAACCTGCCATAAGATATCTATGGTTCTGCCCTGAGTTGCGCAAGTAACGCAACTCTTCTCCATCCACCTTTAATAGCACGGGTTCAGCTGGGTTCTTGGGGTTAAAGGCGTCAACTTGAAAATTAATCTCGCCTCTTAATTGATCGGGATGTTGAGGCATACAAATTCCTATTGCCATTTCTGTCTCATAGGTGGATTTCTATAATCTACCACCCTTTCATCTGGTTGTCAAGCGGAAATTGTGTTATGGCCGCTAATTCTGCTTATATGACGCACAAAACATCATCGCCGTCATCAAAAAATGGGTTTTGCCTGAAAAATAGTAAAGAACCCCGTGCTTCCGCACGGGGTATCCAAGGTTTGATTTTCATGAATTAAATACATAATCCCGAGTTTTTATTGCCCGAGGATGCGCCAGAGGTCCCGGATTTCTTCCTCAATCTCGGACTGTTTTTCGACGCAGGTGGCGACCTCCTCGCGCAGGAGATAGCGGTACCAGCGCAGGGCCTTTTTGTAGTGGCTTTCCACCTGTCGTGCGGTAATGCCCATGTCGCGTGCGATTTGCTCGTTTGCGCCGTAGGTACTGGGGTCTCTGTGGACGAAGCGGCGCTCGAATACTTTGAAAGTGTCTGAAGAGCCGCGTTTTTCGCACATTTGCTTGAGGCGCAGCAGGATGGTGTTTAGCAGAGAGACAACCCACTGGCGGTTGAATTCTTTTTCCGGGGTGGAGTCGTGGCTGGGTTTGAGCGCGGGGATTTCGGCATTTGACATCTTTTCGACAAAGAGGGTTCCCGGGGGGAAGACGGGCTTCGAGCCGGCATCCCGCACGTGCTTGTCTGAGATGAATCTCGACAGGGATTTGAGGAGGTAGTTTCTGAAGCGGCCCTTGACCGGGTCTGTCCGGTCAATTAGGCCGGTCTCGATGACCTTGGCGAAGAACGCCTGGGTGAGGTCCTTTGAATCGGCGTTGCTCCTGCCTGTGCGGCGGATGTAGAAGTAGACGGGCTGCCAGTATCTGTCTATCAGGAAACCCAGGCGCCTGCGGCGCTCCCGGGGTGGCAGTTCCTTCATGCGGACGATATCCGTCCATGGGGTCGTCATGAAGGCACGCCCAGTCCCGCCTATCTCGGTATCACCAGCCATCCGGCGCTCCAGAACCAATAGTTTACCTTACTTATACCCCAGGGGGCTCCGGAATGTTTATTCAAATCGCAACTGCTTATCTACCAGGCACTTGCCTTGCGCTTGCCGGGGGGTTGGTGATGGGGCACGTTTGCTCTAACGGGCAGCATCTGGAACTGGCGCCGGGTTAAAAAGGGCTTGACAATCCTGGTTATGGACGTATTATGTCTTTTGCATCAGCCATGTTGCGCCGCAGGCGGCGCTCGGCAAGATGGTGGGTGCAGCCGGACAGAACCCGGCGATGCAAGCCCGGGCTCCGGGAGGTTGAGGTGGCTGGCAGGCTCGACAGGGAGCAGGCGATAGGGACAATCGAGGAGTGCGTCGCTGACTCTGAGAAGAAGGAAGCGCTGCTGGGCTATATTGCCAGCCTCGAGAGCGACCGCACCGATGGGGCCAAGCTGCTCAGAAAGCTCAAGCTCGACTTTGACACAGTTATCGAAGTTGTCAGCCAGATAAACGCGAAGAGCCTTGACCTCGAGCTTATTGAGCGCTTCACCCTCAACACTGTTATGGGCCAGTTCGCGGTGCAGCAGGTATTCCTGATGCGCAGGCAGGACCACACCGAGCCCAAGATTGTGCCGGTTGCGTTCAAGAACGTCGAGGTGGCGTTCTTTGAGTTCATGGCGGATGGTCCCTTCGCCCTGAAGCTTGTCGAGATTGGGAAGCCTTTCGTGATTGAGGAGGCCAGGGACCTGCTCGGCGAGTACGACGAATACAAAGCCCTGGCGGAGTCCGGGGTAGAGCTGTGCGTGCCACTTGTCAAAGAGGGAGACGAGACTGAGCTGGTGGATGTCAAGGGGCTTCTGTGCCTGGGCAAGAAGTTCAACCGTCTGAAATTCACCCGGGAGGATTTGGAGTTCCTTGCGCTCCTGGGGTCGATGGTGGCGATATCGCTTCACAATGCGCAGTTGTACCATCGCTCCATTTTCGACGAGCTGACGCAGGTTTACAGCCGGGGACACTTCGATGTGTACCTGTCGCAGGAGATTGAGCGCGCCAGGAGGTACGGCAGGCCTGACGAGACTGGCGAGTTGGAGGCGCTGCACGTTTCGCTGGTCATGTTCGACCTCGACGACTTCAAGAAGGTCAACGACACCTACGGGCACCAGGTGGGAGATGTCGTTCTCAGGCAGATGGCACAGCTTGTGCGCAACAAGATACGCTCGGCCGACGTGGTGGCCCGGTACGGAGGTGAGGAGTTCGTAATAGTCCTGCCGGAGACGACCAAGGCCAACGCGGTCCGCGCCGCGGAGCGACTGCGCAGGGCGATTGAGAACAACAAGATTGCGACGAGGGAGTTTGGCGACCTGAGCATCACCGTCAGTATCGGCGTTTCGACATATCCTGTGGATGCGCTTGATGGGCATGCGCTTGTCAGGGCGGCCGACCAGGCCCTTTATAAGGCGAAGGGCGCCGGCAAGAACAGGATAGAGGTCGCGCCGGATAAGACCGGGGAGGCAGACGGGCCGGCGCGGGACTCGCAGGGAGCGCCTGGTTAGATGATGGCTTTGAATCTACAACAGGGTAAGCGGGAGCCTGGAACTCCCGCACTGGGGAACTGAGATGAGCGGAACTTTCAGCGATGAACTGGTCGTGTCCAACGAGACGGCCAACCTCGCCAACGTGAGGGAGTTCGTACTGGCCAATCTTAGGAAGACGGGACTCCCGGAAGTGGAGCATGGGAAGATAGTGCTTGCAGTGGATGAGGCGGTCTCCAACATAATGAGGCATGCCTACGAGAAGTCTGCAAAAGGCACCAGGACGATAGAGATACTTTTCAGTGCCGACCAGGAGAAGATAAGGCTTATCCTGATAGACAGCGGCAAGGAGTTTGACCCCACTGAGATAGGGGACCCCAATATCTTCGAGCACGCGAGGCTCGGGAAGCGTTACGGGCTCGGGCTCTTCCTCATGCGCAGGATAATGGATGAAGTGAAGTTCGTGTTCCGCGCCGGTATTGAGAACATGCTGACGATGGTGAAGTACTTTCACGTCTCGGGAGAGCAGCCCGACTCGGACGGGCAGTGAGAAGAACAGGACAATCAATAGGTCTTAGGAGAGAACAGGATGTCCGGACTGACTATAAGGAAAAAACAGCTCAACGGCGGCATTGTCTTGATAAAAGCCTCCGGATTCCTTGATGCCCACACGTTCGAGGAGATGGAAAACGAGATTGAAGACCTCTTTCGCAAGCAGGTTTTCAAGATAATAGTCCGTCTCGATGAGCTCGACTATATCTCAAGCGCCGGGGCAGGGGTCTTTATCGGCGCGATTGGCACCGCGACCGCCAACGGCGGCAACATCGTGCTGCTTAGCCCGTCCGGCAACGTCAAGGAAGTGTTCGACCTGCTGGGCCTTTCTCAGATATTCCCCATAGTTTTCCAGGAGAGTGAAGCTGTCGGATATTTCAACTAAGGACCCGGCCCCGGATTCCACGCCCGTGCTTGTCAGCGCCTGCCTCCTGGGCCTGCCCACCCGCTACGATGGCAAGCCGCTCGAGGTTGTTCACCTGCCTGAGCGCTTCAACGGAAGAGTGCTCATTCCCATCTGCCCGGAGCAGTTGGGCGGCCTGCCTACACCCAGGCCCAGGCAGGAGTTCCGTGGCGGCGCCGGCGCCGAGGTACTCGAAGGCAATGCCCGCATTGTCAACGAGGACGGCGTCGATGTTACCGAAAACTTCCTTCGCGGCGCACAAATCGCGTGCGAAATCGCCAAACTCGCGGGCGCAAAAGAAGCCCTTTTCAAGGATGGCTCTCCCTCATGCGGCATCACCCGCGTCACCATGGATGGGAAAGAGACCACCGGCCTCGGCGTCACCGCCGCCGCACTCCGCAAACTCGGCATCAAAATCATTGCCTGCACATAGCTGTTGACTGCGTGCAAGCGATAGCTTTATCTATGCGAGTACGACGCGGGCGTCCACTGCGCAGGCGCAGCTTCTGATGTCTGTTGTGAAGAACAAAAGGGTTGATTACGTCACAGTTACAGAGTAGGATGATATTGAAGCAGTATTCAGAGTAGCGGAGGACCCAAAGACTATGATGCACACTGAAGCGACGGCCGAGGTGTTCTGGACGGCGTTTAAGGCTCTGTCAAGGAAAGAGCAGGATGCTGTTGTGGCGCGCCTGGCGCAGGATAAAACGTTGCGGGAAGACCTGATTGACATAGCTATTGGCTACGAAAGGCTCGGTGGCACTACATACCCCCTTGAAGAGGTGTTGCGAAAGATCGAGGGGCAAAAAAGGCGGCCGGTCAAGAAGGCTGGCTCTAATCGGATGGCGGAGAAGAGGAAGGTTATCAAATTGCTGGCCAAGAAGAGTGCCAAGAAGAAAACTGCCGCAAAGAAATCCCGTGCCAAGTAGCTGGACTGGTGTAGGAGTAAGCCCGGGGCGTGTAGAGGCAAATGGATTACGCTGTTGAGCTTGACGGTAGGGCAAAAAGGGAACTTGAAGCTTTCTCGGATAGACTCGCCCTGCGCATAGGCAAGCAACTCCGGAGACTTGCTGTTTCTCCTCGTCCCAGGCAATCAAAGAAACTCAGGGGGTCGCCTTTTTACCGAATCAGAGTTGGCAACTATCGAGTAATCTACGCCGTCTCTGATGAAGAGAAAAGGGTCACTATACTGAATATCGGTCACCGTAGAGAAGTGTATCGAGGCAAGTAACGATTTTTTCCACCACGCCTCGTGAGCGTGGTGCTTCCGGAACAACAAGGAATTCTCTGCGGTTCTCTGCGTCTGCGGTTAAGCGTTCAGGCGAGGATGACGCGGGCGTCAACTGCGCAGGTGCAGCCGCCGACGCCTGCCACAAGAAACGGGTTCATCTCGAGCGACTGAATCTGCGGGAAATCGCCTGCAAGCTGCGACACGCGAAGAAGCGTCTCCTTTATCTTATCTATATCAGCAGGCTCCTTGCCCCTATAACCTGTAAGAAGCACATACCCCTTTATTGACCTTATCATGTCACCGGCATCCAGGTCCGTAAGCGGATACATCTTGAAAGCCACATCCTTTAACACCTCGACATATATGCCGCCGAGGCCGAACATAATCAGGGGGCCGAACGTGGGGTCGTAATTCATGCCGATTACTGTCTCTATTTCCCCCTCAACCATCTCCTGCACAAGTATCGCCTCGACATCCTCTTTACTGAAGCTCTTGCGCATCTTGCGGAACTCTTCGCGCAGGCTTCCCTCGTCCCTGATATCAAGTGCCATGCCGCCCCGGTCAGTCTTGTGCGATATCGTGCCCGACACAATCTTCAGGACAACCGGATAACCGTGCTCCTTCGCAAAGGCTACGGCTTCTTCTTCGCTCTCGACTGCGGCAGAGGCGGCAATCTCAATCCCGTAAGCTTCAAGTATCTGCTGCGACTCCGCCACGGTAAGCAGCTTTCTGCCATCCAGGCGCGCTTTCTCCAGCACACTGACGGCCACAGCCTTGTCCGCATCAAACTGCGGCATCTCGCCTTCGGGACGCGCAAGCCACCTGCGGTAGCGCTCAAGCCCGGATAGCGCAATCGCGGCACTCTCCGGATACGTGTAGATTGGGATATTCGCATCCCTCAGAATCCCGAGAACGCCCGTTTCATCCTCGGCACCCGTCATGAAGCAGGTCAAAACCAGTTTGTCGGGGTGCTTCGCCCTCGTTTCGATGACGGAACGGGCCACCGCCTTCGCGTCCAGGAAGGCGGGCATGACAACAATCACTACTGCCGTGTCCACGCCCGGGTCCTGAAGCACCACGTCGAGCGCTTTCCCGAAGTCGTCCGGGGCGCCCGAACCCGTCATGTCCACCGGGTTGCCCACGGCTGCATCCTCGGACAGGAAGGCGGTAAGCTGCTTTCGCGTCTCCTCGGTGAAATCTGCCATTTCGAGCCCGCGCGCCGACAGCGCATCAGTAGCGAGAATCCCGGGCCCGCCGCCGTTTGTGAGTATCGCCACTCGCGGGCCTGCGGGCCGCGGCTGCCCGACAAACGCCTTCGCCATGTCAAACACTTCCTCTATGGTGTTCACCCTGAGCACCCCGCACTGCTCAAAGAGGGCGTCAACGGCGATGTCAACGCCGGCCATCGCGCCAGTATGACTGCTTGCGGCACGCGCGCCCGCCTTGGTTCTGCCGCTTTTTACCGCGATTATCGGTTTTAGGCGGCTGAGGCTGCGCGCTATGCGCGAGAAGTTACGCGGGTTGCCGAAGCTTTCCAGATACAGCAAAACGAGCTCCGCGTTCGGGTCATCCTTTAGATACTCCATTGTGTCGTTCGATGTCACATCCGCGCGGTTGCCCAGGCTCATAAACTTCGAGAGCCCTATCCCCGTCTCGACAGAGTAGTCCAGAATCGCCTCCCCCAGCGCCCCCGACTGCGAGATGAAAGCCGTCTTGCCGTGGTGCGGGTAGGTTCTCGTGAAGCTCGCGTTCATCCTCACGTCGGGGTCTGTGTTTATCACCCCCATGCAGTTCGGGCCCACCATGCGCATGCCGGATGAGCGCACGAGGTCGGTAATCTCGCGCTCGAGCGCCGCGCCGACTTCGCCAGTCTCCTTGAACCCCGCTGTTATAACAACCAGACCCTTGACCTTCTTGCGCACGCACTGCTTGACAACCTCGAGGGCGAACCGCTTGGGCACAGTTATCACCGCCATGTCTATGTCATCCGGCACATCCTCGACCGAGGGGTAGGCCTTTATCGAGTGAATCACATCCGCCTTCGGGTTTATGGGAAACACCTTGCCGTCGAACTCGGCCGTGACCAGGTTGTGCACGATTTCGTGCCCTATCTTCCCGCGTGTCTTGCTTGCGCCTATTACGGCAATAGAACGGGGCCTGAAAATGCAGTCAAGCGAATTACGCATTTTGTCCTCCCGTTAAGCAGGGCTATTTCAGCCAGACGGCGGCGTCTTTGGCGTGATATGTCAGTATCATGTCCGCGCCCGCGCGCCTGAAGCCGGTGAGCATCTCGAGCACGATTTCTTGCTCGTCAATCCAGCCTTTCTGCGCGGCCGCCTTCACCATGGCGTACTCGCCGCTGACGTTGTAGCAGGCAAGCGGCTCGTCGTACTCGTCGCGAACGAGCCGGATAATATCCATATACGCCAAAGCAGGCTTTACCATGAGTATGTCTGCGCCTTCCGCTGCATCCATTTCCACCTCTCGCAGCGCCTCACGTACGTTGGCCGGGTCCATCTGGTAGGTACTCCTGTCCCCGAACTGAGGCGGCGACTCGGCCGCATCCCGGAACGGCCCGTAAAACGCCGAAGCGAACTTGGCGGCATACGCCATGATTGCGACACCCTCAAAGCCTGACCTGTCCAGGGCTTCCCTTATCGCGAGGACCTGGCCATCCATCATAGCAGAAGGCGCTACCACCTGCGCCCCAGCGCGTGCCTGCGAGACGGCAGTCTTCGCAAGGAGCTTGAGCGTCGCATCATTGTCAACCTCGAAGTTCCTGCCGCGTCCCCTGACTACGCCGCAATGGCCGTGGCTCGTGTACTCGCACAGGCAGACATCCGTCATTATTAGCAGTTCCGGCGCTTTCTTGCGAATCGCCCGCACCGCCTTCTGCACGATGCCGTCCGCGGTGTAGGCGCCCGTCCCCAGCCTGTCTTTCCTGGGCGGGATGCCGAAAAGAATCATCGCCGGGATGCCTGCCTCGAAAAGCTCGACAGCTTCTTTCGCCGCCTCATCGACTGAGAACTGGAACTGGCCCGGCATGGAAGAGATTGGTTTTCGCACCTTGCGCCCGGGGCGCACAAACAGCGGCGCGATAAGGTCGTCTACGCTTAAAGAAGTCTCCCTGACCAGGCGTCTCATCGCCTT
>DAOVDS010000263.1 GCA_030669415.1 bacterium | reverse complement strand
GCGCGCTGCTTCTCCACGACATCCGCCTCGACCAGCTCATTGCCTATCCACATCGCGAAACCCGAGATTGACGCATCCTGCGGAAGCGGGAAGTAGAAGATTCCCTCAAGCACGTGCGGCGTGTGATTGACAAACGATTCCTCCACGATGGTGCGGGCTATCTGGTCGCGGATATCGACAGTGACCTTGTGGTAGCCGATTGTGAGAGGCACGTTGCGTCCTTCCACGTTGGCAAGCAGCGAGCCCATGGCCTCGGTGGACATGTTGTTCTTGTAGCCTGTCAGCCAGCGAGGCTCCGTTTCCAGCACTGTGAACTTCTCGTCCCGCACCCTGAAGACCTTTGTGCCGGTCACCTCGGTGCTCGTATCGTTGCGCGGGCTCAGAACCGCGGCTGAACCGCCTTCAGCGACCGATACCTCCAGCTCACCGCGGATAAGCCTGACCTTTTTCAGGTCAACAATTTCAACAAGCGTACCCGGGCCCAGAATCAGACGGGCTCCGCCGTCGAGTTGCACGGCCAGCACGTTGGCGCCGCGCGTTCCCGTTCTAAGCCAGTCTCCGGGCTCAAGTCCCGTGTTCTCTTCGGCGACGGCCCACCTGTCGCGCATCACGGGCTTTATGGTAGCTATCCCCTCGCGGTCCAGGACCTTGCCGATGAAAGCGTCTTCGGACAGTGGAGTCTTGTCCCCGGCGGGCTGCCCCGGCTGTTTCTCCTGGGCGAACCCCGCAGTCACGCCGACAAGCGCGACAGCAAGTACGACAAGCGCAATCTTCCTTCTCGCGCAGAATCTCGTCTGTATCATCTGGGCCCCCTTTGACATTTCTTTCCTGCTCGTGTTATATGATATACGCTGGGCTTCCCCGTTTCTATGACATTCGAGAAGGCTGAGTTTACTTCCGAAAAAGAGTGTACGCCTTCCATAAACAACTGCGACGGAAAGTCCCGCCATTTAGTTGGACTGTTGGAGCGCTCCTGTGGTTCAGAGAAGTTCCCGTCGGTTTGGTCCGCCGCAAACCGTGGACCGATAACAGAGCAGTCACATGGCTCTTGCTGGTGACGCAGAAGCCGTACATGCTCGGCAAGAACGCCGCCAGCAGGAAAGTCCTCAAGCTCAAGTAGAAAACGGAGAGGGTGGGATTCGAACCCACGGTGCCCAAAAAGGGCACAACGGTTTTCGAAACCGTCCCGTTCAACCGCTCCGGCACCCCTCCCGCGCGCTTCGCGCAGAGCAGGCGAGCATTTGAACAGTTGAACAGGAGATATCTATTTACATTCCGCTCGCCTGCGGTCTCCTACTCTACTGTTCTCCTGCTCTCAACTTCTATTCTATCATCTTTGGACGCGCTTGGAAGGCCCGCCTTTGCGCTTCTCTTCAAAAAACTCCCGCAAAAGCTCCGCCGACTCCTCCGACATAACCCCGCCGACCACCTCGCAGCGGTGGTTCAGGCGCTCCTCCCGGAGTATGTCAAGAACGCTTCCCGCGCACCCACTCTTTGGCTCCGATGCACCGTAAACCACCCGCTCAACACGCCCGAGCACCATGGCGCCCGCGCACATCGCGCACGGCTCGCACGTCACGTAAAGCGTCGTGCCCGCAAGACGGTGGTTGCCCAGCGCCTCGGCCGCCTGCGTTATCGCTATCATCTCCGCGTGCGCCGTCGGGTCGCGCAGCGTCTCCACCTGGTTGTGGGCTCTGGCGATTATGCGCCCATCGTGCACAATAACGCAGCCCACCGGCACCTCGTCCGCCTCGGCCGCGCGCCGGGCCAGCTTGAGCGCCTTGCCCATGTAATACTCGTCCGTCTTCTCTTCCAGTTCCATGCCCCGAATTGTAACACCGCAGGTGATTTGAAGAAATGAAAATCCATCATCCCGGAAGCACTACGCCGGAGTGGAGAAAAGCGTGGTGGCTCACCCTTGCCTACGCCCCACTTGTATCTCATAATAATCATAACAGTGGCCTTGACACGTGGCGGTCATGGGTGTCCTCCGAACCCCACTTCCTGCTAACTCAGGCAAATAAACGAAGATTTCTTTGAATCTCGCATTGTTGCCGATACAATATGAATAAGCACTTTGTGAAATGAGTGCATATTTGAGGAGTTTTGTGGTAGTGTCCAGACCTAATATGCCTCAACTTCTGAAGGACCTGGATAAGCGATTGAAGCAAGCAGTTGCTCATTTCTGGCATACTCGCCAATCCCAGGCTTCGAAACAGCACCAGTCAGGTGTTAGCGATCAAGGTCTCAGGTCAGCAGTCACAGGTGGCGCGCAAATGGATGGATTTGTAAACCTTGTTGCTCAGTTAATCATTGATGCCGGTGTGAGTGAATCCTGCATTTTCAGAAAGAAGAAGTTAGAGCTTCCGGGTTTCTTCCGTCCAACAAAAGAATGGGACCTTTTGGTTGTTCAGAAGGATCAATTGGTAATTGCTCTTGAAGCGAAATCGCAAATCGGCCCGTCTTTCGGCAACAATTTCAACAATCGGACGGAAGAAGCAATGGGAAGCGCCTTGGATCTCTGGACAGCTTACAGGGAAGGTGCATTCAACAAAACGGTAAGGCCTTGGCTGGGATATGTATTCCTGCTGGAAGACCATCCCAAGTCTCGCAAACCTGTCAGTGTCAGAAAACCACATTTCGATGTTTTCCCAGAATTCAAGGATGCCTCCTACGCAAAGCGCTATGAATTGTTTTGCCGCAAGATTGTAAGAGAAAGACACTACAATGCGGCTGCTTTCCTGCTCTCGCAGAAAGAGTCCGAGTTGAATGGGAATTACGAAGAACCTGCTGAAGACCTTGATTTTGTGTCTTTTGCGAGGTCACTTCTCGGCCAAGCTGTAGCATACGGGAGTCCGAAAACAGACTGATGTCCGGCGAGAAGATAGAGAATATTCAGACTACACACCGCCTCATCGAGGGAGACGCCGGGAACCTGTCTTTTCTGGCGGATGAAGCAATACATCTGGCAGTTACATCACCGCCATATTGGACGTTGAAAAGGTACAATGAAAACGACAGGCAGTTAGGTCATGTTGAAGATTACGAGACCTTTCTGAATGAGCTTGAAAAGGTCTGGAAACAGGTCTATCGCGTATTGGTTCCTGGTGGGCGTTTGGTTTGCGTTGTGGGTGACGTGTGCCTATCACGGAAGAAGTTCGGTCGCCATGTGGTAGTTCCTCTTCACTCCGATATATGCGTTATCTGCCGGAAAATTGGATTCGACAATCTCAATCCTATCATTTGGCACAAGATAAGTAACGCAACTTTCGAAGCAAACACTTCCAGCAAAATCCTCGGCAAACCATACGAGCCAAATGCTATCATCAAGAACGACATTGAATATATCCTGATGCAGCGGAAACCCGGTGGCTATCGAAAACCGACGCAGAAGCAGCGGCGTCTGAGTAAGATTGATAAACCTGACTTCGACAAGTGGTTCAGACAATTCTGGAACATAACTGGGCAGTCCACCAGGAACCATCCCGCGCCTTTTCCCCTCGAGCTTGCTTACCGGCTTGTGAGAATGTTCTCTTTCTGGGGAGATACCGTACTTGACCCGTTCTGCGGTACGGGCACAACCATGCTTGCCGCGATGCAATGTGATCGCAACAGTATAGGGATAGAAATAGACCCGAAGTACTGCCAGATGGCTCTTCGCCGTCTTCGAGAAAATACCCCTCTTTTTCCCGCGGCACAGATCGAATTTGAATCCAAGAGAATTGACCTCAAAGCAGAGAAACCGGCTGTGCGTGTGAAAAAGAAAACACGCAGAACTCTAAAGAATCTGGTCCTTCATGCTACTCCTCTCATTGCCAATTATAAAGGCAAAGAGTACCATGCCCTCCTGACTCCCGAGGGCATTGTCAGACTGAATGGAATGAGTTTCAAGAGTCTTTCGACCGCAGCTAAGGCTGTCATTGATGCCCCGTCTAACAAGGCCAACGGTTGGCGGTTTTGGCACATCAAGAGCCATAACGGGCAATGGGTCAGCCTCGCGGATTATGTACAATAAACGAAGTTCACTTCCAGCTTTGGAATCTTCCCCATTCCGTGTCTATCCGTGTTCACCCGTGGTTGCATTCCACCCCCGCCGTGAACGGCGGGGCTTAGGTCTCCTCCGCGCAGATCTCTGCTTACTTTATCAGCACGTTGACAAGGCTAACCCATTCTGGTATCCTCCTGACATTACCAACCGGTACTGCTAAGTGGGAATCCAAATGGCTAAGGGTTTCACAGAATGGACTTTTGCCAGCAACGTCAAATCCTGGATAGACCAGATTATCCATGACAATCCTGACCTGCCTTTCGAACGCGCGGAAGTAGAGAGGCAAACTCCCGGCAGAACCACAAGGTCAGACCTCAAGCTATTCGACAGAGACGGGAATACGGTCCTCTCCGGCGAAATAAGGTTTCCCGACAGACCGGGAGGTCTCACTCCCTACGGCGATGCCCTCGTCGATAATGCTCACAGAAAAGCGGATGCTGAAGGCGTAGAGTATTTCTTCACCTGGAACGTAAACAGATTCGTGCTTTGGAAGACTTTCAAGCCGGGGCTGCCCCTCATAGAGCGGGACGAAGAGCAATGGCCCGTCTGCGAAGTTGCCGCGGGCGAACAAGCACAACAAGCAGACGTTGAGGCAAAGATAAGAAGTTTCCTTGCCGAATTCCTCCGGCGCTTCGCCAGGATTGTCGCAGGCGAGGAGACAATTCGTGCCCGCCCGCTGGATGAGAGATTCATCGAGATGATTGAGGCGGCAATCCAGATCCCGGTTCTCAAGGCCAGAGTCGCTCTCAAAGAGCGGGTCAAAAAGAAAATCTACAGGAACTTGCTTAACGAGTGGCTCAAAGACCAGGGTTTCACACCAGTAGAAAAGGCGCTGGATGAAAACATAGACCGTACCGCCCACCATGGGGTTTTCTTGAGTGTCCCTGAAATGAATCAGGGACAACCTAAGTGGTTGTCCCCTCATAACTTCCGAATGGTAGCGGGGATCGGATTTGAACCGATGACTGAGGGTTATGGGCACTTGTGGCAAGTGCTTACTACGTAAGGCTTAAATCCCGAATCCCCATATTAGGTAAGGTTTACAGCTTACCCGAAGGTAATAAGCGAGCGCCATGAATGCGGCCAAGAAGTCGCCGCATTTCCCCTCAGAGTGCTAATGAAACCGATACTGGTCTTCAGATACCTTTCTCACTGCTTGTGGCTGAAGGTCTAATTGAACAGAGGCAACTGCTTATCCTTCCGCGCTGCTACCTTTTGCGCTCTTTCTTTCTTTTCTTTCTCTTCCAAGAGGAGTCCTCTGGCAAGGTGAAAACAGAGATACGGAAGGTCTCCCATAGCATGCTTACGTTTGAGGTTCCCCTGTATATCACGGTAATTCCCAAATCGCTTGGGAATGGGAATAGCAACTTTGATGGTATCGCCCTCTATCTGGCATATGCTCTGAGAACTTTTGCTCACAAGCTCAAAAATCCTTCGTATCTGGGCATGGGAAAGGCGGCAGATATACGGTGGTTTACTCAACATCACCACGATGTCACTAATAGTACATTCAACATGCACCGAAGGTCTCGCATCGCCTGGAGCATCTACTCTAAACCGTTTCCCGAAGTGCTGTCTCAAGAAAATAAACAGCTTAACCGCAGGGCCGAGTAAGCGTTTCTCGTTCTTGACATCATCTGATGCAGCGATGTAGAAGTCTCTATGTTCTATTACATCCTTGATACGCAACTCTATTCTCTTGTCCAAAAAGTGACTAATCCTGTTTTCAAGGAATCCATCCCTCAAACTGTCTCTACCTGCCCGATGAGGGAAACGAGAGAAGTAGAGTACCCGGGATTCAGCTTCGTGCTCTTCAACAAACTGGCAAATCACAATGTTTTTCTGGAACTCAGGCAAGGCTTTCAGGTGGTTTGCAACGGCTGAGGCGCTCTTCGCACCCACAATGAGCATTATATCCTGGGTCTCTGCGGTTCTAAATGAGTTTGGGTCGGAGTCGGGTCGAAAGATGAAGCGCGTCTCATCATATTTTCTGAGTTGGCTTTCAAGGGCTTCGAGATTATGACTACCGGTTGAGAAAGAAGCTTTAATCTCACCTATGATT
>DAOVDS010000444.1 GCA_030669415.1 bacterium | reverse complement strand
AGTGCTGCTGCAACCTTCTCTCGTTTCGGAGATTCTCGTTGATGGCAGAGGACAGCCGCTTGTTGTCAGTCTATCGCTCGAAGGATGCAGGACTGTTTGTATCAGCTTCAAACTCACCGATTCAAGCTGGCCCACCCATGTATCATTCCCCCTTTTCTGGAGCCTCCTCGCCGAACAGGCCGGTTCTCCCGCAAACGAATGGGCAGCCTGCGCCACCGGCAATACGGCCTTTTTCCCCGCACACGGCTTGAAAAATATCACCTCGCCGGCAGGCGAGACGCTCACCCCGGAGCGCGCGGGACCCCGCATACTGTTCAGGCCCGAATTAACGGGTATTTACCGTGCAGACTACGCCCACGGCAGCAGACTCTTCGGCGCCTCGCTCCTTAGCCCCGCGGAATCCAGGCTCAGCGGCGAGAATCTTCCTCTTGACGAATCGCGGCTCGACTCACTGCAGGCGCAAAAGGCGGCCCCTGTCACAAGCTGGCTGTGGCAGTATTTCGCCTTCATCGGAGCACTGGCCATGCTCGCAAGCTGGCTGCTCTGGCACGAAAGGAAAAAGGAGTCGTGATAATAGCGCGTGGATTACCCTTGACCATGCCACCGCTCAATATTATCATGTGAGATAGAGATATTTCTACCGGAGGATATTGGCATGCTGCGAACAGTTTTGGCTTTCTGCGCGTTTCTTGCTCTCGCCGGCTGCACCAGGACAACAGACCAGCAGCACCCGGAGAAAGCCGGGCCCGATACCGCGCCTTCAGCGCAAATCAGCGAAACTACCCCGCCCGGAAGCACTGAAAACGACCCGAAGGAACATTCCCCGGCAACTGAAGATGCACAGGCAGGTGACAGGGGAGGCTGGCTGCGCACCGACTGGACACACAACCGGCGCCACTTCAAGAAGTGGCGGGAAGAATTCAGGCAGATGCACAAGGACTTCGACGAAATCATATTTGACCTCGAAAGCAAACCGGAAGAAGAGGACAAGAAGAAGCAGTTTCCCAAGTGAGCCGAACAGGCCCTGCCAACATCCTTGACAGTGAATATCCTGCGTGTTAGCATCCCGCCTTCTATAATTCCAAAGCCGCGGGGTTCATCCCCGCGGAAAAATAAGATTCAGGAAACTGGCATTGAAACTCGACCAGAAACGCGTAGACTACCTTCAGAAATTCGCGGGGAGTAAGAACTTCCTGTTAGGTGACCAGGCATGCGCGTACGGCGCGCTCTACGCCGGATGCTCCTTCTTCGGCGCCTATCCCATAACGCCCGCCTCGGAAATCGCGGAGACAGTCGCACGCGAGCTGCCTTTCGTTGATGGCTACTTCGTCCAGTTCGAGGATGAGATTGCATCTATATCATCTATTATCGGCGCGGCGTGGGCAGGCGCACGTTCCATGACCGCAACGTCCGGGCCGGGATTCTCGCTTATGCAGGAAGGCATCGGCTACGCCGTAATGACTGAAACGCCCTGCGTAATCGTGGATATCCAGCGCTCCGGACCCTCGACCGGCCAGGCGACAAAAGGCGCGCAGGGCGACTTCTACCAGGCCCGCTGGGGCACGCACGGCGACCACGAGATTATCGCGCTCGCCCCGAACTCCGTCCAGGAGTACTTCGACCTGACAATAGACTGCTTCAACCTCGCGGAACGCTTCCGCACCCCTGT
>DAOVDS010000189.1 GCA_030669415.1 bacterium | reverse complement strand
AAGCGCGGGATTCTATGAATCACCGTGGCAGAACAAGAAGCATCCCAAGTTGCAAATTCTTACAATAAAAGAACTGTTTGCAGACAAAAAGATAGATTGCCCCCCATTACGGCATATGAATGAGACGTTCAAAAAAGCGCCGAAAGCGAAACGCAAAAAAGACCGGACCAATGACTTGTTGTAATCGAGAGCCGCAGGCGCAATTTTGGATATTTAGCGGCGGTGCAAGCATCGCCTACGGGCCGGTTTCGTCCGGCTTGTTGCGTTTGGCGGTGATGGATTGAATCAATTTGCTAAGGGAAATCGCGGCGGAGGTGACGGCCGTTACATACAGGACCAGCGCGAGCGCGAACGAGAAGAAGACCCACAGCGCGTTGCGTACCTGCCCGGCACGTCCCGAAAAACGAACGCCCGCCCACGTCACGATTAGTATGACGAGACTGATAAAAACAATCCCGAGGATGGCGTACTTGAGCTCGCGTGTGGTCGGAGGCAGGGCAAGAAGAATGGAAATGAGAACGTACAGGTACACAAGCGGCAGCACGTTGCCGTGGCCTGCTTCAGACAGGATGCTGCCAGTGGCCTGCACCATCTCGGTGAGCGAATCGAGGAGAATCCGGCCGAAGTGGGATATGCCCCGGGCGATTGTGTCAGGGACAGGCCCGTAGTCAAACCCGCTTCCGTAGCCGACGGGGTACGCGAATGCCCACGCGATGAGGGCGAAGACCAGGAGCGCGCCGATGAGGGGGAAGGTCGCGAGGATAACTTTGCCGAGGAAGGAGACTTCGTTCAGGTCGTACTGGACTGCTTCGCGGTCGCGGGCGAAGAACTTGACCGACCTGATTTCGGCACCGGAAACGGAGCAGGCCAGTATCTTCAGACCACCCAGCGCCAGGAACCCGGGGGCGAAGCAGATTTTGAAGAAGCGGGAGCGCCGGAACGGGGCGTAGAGCCGCCCGAGAGCGTACGACACGAACAGGAACACAAACAGCCAGATAATGTAGCTGAAAGCCAAAACCGACTCTCCTGACGCTACTTTGTCATCTTTTCCCCTCTCCCCCGGGGGGAGAGGCTCAGGGTGAGGGGGAGTCCCATAGGGACATTATTAAGAGTGGCTACGCCACCACCCTCCCCTCAATCCCCTCCCCTCAAGGGAGGGGAAGCATAAGGATGGAGTTGACAAAGTAGCACTAACAGCGCGCGCCTTTTCTACTGTCTACTGCTCTACTTTCTACTTTCTCGCGCGGAGCGCGCGCCGGGTTATATAGCATGCCACCCCCGTGCTTGCAAGGGTTATTTGCCCCACGCGGCACCCTCATCCGGCTAATGGGATGCAAGACATTTTTGGTAAACCCGCTAAACCCGGTCTTTGCGAGGAGGAGGCGCAGCTTGCTGCGCGTGTTATTATTTTACACGGCGGGCAAGCCCGCCCGCTAAATGTGGGAACGGAGCATCGGTGCCACACAAAAGAACCGCCAACAAGACTGTCGCGGACACCCGGTAATGTCGAGTCTGTGAAATTGGTTGACGCGGGGATGAAGTTGATGTATGCTTTTTCATTCAAGAGTGAGTATGTCCCTCTTCACATGTCAGTTTCGAGGGGAACCGCATGAATGGTCAACTGAAAGGCATGGGCGAATCCCTTCTAATCATTTTTGTCACCGTGGCGATAAACTTCATTATCGGACTGGTTATCTGGGCCCTCGGAATGGTGCTGCTCAAGTACGGGTTCGGGGTCGAAGGCTTGGGACCGGGCATTATTCTTGCCCTGTTTCTTGCCGCAATACTGCTTGCAATCAACCATTACTCTTACCAGAGCCTTAGCAAAAAAATCATCAGGCAGGAAGAGGCGCCGCGGGCGTTTTTCGAGATATTCGAGCGCACCGAGTACGAAGGGCTGCTGCGTTCTCTGAAGAACTCGCCCACGTTCCGCATCGCGCACTACCTGCTCATAACCGCGCTGTTTCTGGCCGCGGCCGTGCTGTGCGTCGTGTATCTGCGCCACGGCTATCTTCTGGCTCCCGTATTTGTCGTGTTTCTGCTCTACATGTGGCACAGCCGGAGCCGGAGCATGCGTCTTACCGCCGCCTTCTACAACGGCAACAGCCTCATTGCCAAGGGCAGGGCTCAAGATGCGCTCCACATCGCGCGGACAATGCTCAAGATCAGGCCGAACTCGGTTGGGGGTCACTGGCTGATGGGTAACGGGTTCTTCGCTGTTCGTGATTACGACCGTGCCTCGCAGTCATACGAGAATGCAATTCGCCACAACCCGGCATGTGCGAAGTTCCTTCTCGCATTCCTGGGCCTGTGCTGCCAGAGGCTTGGCCTTTACCAGCGCGCGCTTCGCACCTATGAGGAAGCGCTGCGGCTCAACCCGGACGCCAAAGAGATACACTACGGACTGGCCTGCACCTATTCGCTCATAAATGACCCCGGGCACGCTCTGCCTCACCTGGAGCGGGCGGTGGAGCTTGGGTATGTTGACCGTGGGTATATCGAGAAAGACGCCGACTTGGACAACATCCGTAACGAACCCAGGTTCCAGGACTCGCTGTCAAGACTGTCCTGAAGCCGCCCGGCCGGCGCGCGGGTGTTCGGGTTCTACTTCATCGCTGGTGATTGCTGATGGCAGGCGAAGGTTTCTTTCGGTCGAAGAAGTACGTCATAGTGGCGCTGCGCTTCCTGACCCTGGTCTCGCTTCTGGTAATAATCTGGTTCCAGTTCGAGGATATCGAGAGCCTTCCCGGCTGGCTTGTCGCCGTTATCATCGTCGTGCTGGCCGGCAGCAATGTCTGGCTGATAGTAATGCCCAAGCATCGCTTCAAGTCGCAGATGCTTTACGGCTGGATTTTCATTGCCGACCTGGTGGTAGTAACGCTTCTTATGATAGCGGTAGCAGGTGTTCAGTTCTACGTCGTCTTCGTGCCCTACGCCGTCGTTATCGGCATCACCGCCTACACGCGCAAGCTCTCATCTGCCTTCTTCATAGTCATCATGGCTGCTCTTGTGTATGCAGCACTTATCGTTACGGCAGGCAAGGGGAGCGAGCTGCTGAGCACGCCCTTTCTTACCTGGGTAGTCCTCTTCTTCCTGACGGCGTTCTTTGTCGGGTACCTTGCGGAGGAAGTGAAGCGTGAGCTCGAGATGCAGGAGAAGCTTGAGCTGACTGAAAGGGCTGCCGACGAAGTCAGGCACGAGCTCGGTGAACTGCGCTCACTGCACGAGCTTGTTACCGAATCCATCCCGGTCGGCCTTGTTGTCTTTGATGAGAGCTTCGTTGTTGAATACGCCAACCCGGAGTTTGCCGCCATGTTTGGCGCGCCGCGGGGCGCTATCGAAGGCAGGGAGATCGGCACTGTCGAGTGCGCGCACGAGACTCTCCAGAACCAACTCCGAAATCTTCTTGCCCTGGCCGTTGAGAAGAAGGCTGCCACAGGTGCCAATGAGTTTCTTTGTGAAGTACCGGGTGGTGGCACAATGACGGTACTGTGCAATATCTACCCCATAGCGCGCGAGGACACCAAGCTGAGGATGGTAGCCGTTCTCGAAGATGTCACCAACATGAGGAAAATAGAGGATGCGCGGCTCGAAAAGATGAGAATCGAGAGCCAGCTCAAGATACTCAGCAGCCTCTCCGGGGCGATGTCATCTCTGGGCTCTTTTCGCCAGATAATATCCAGGTTCCCATCCGCCACCGAACCGATACTCTCATTCACCGCCTGCGGAACACTCGAGCTTGAAAAGGAACCACTCTTCATTGACCTTTACCTCACGGCGAAGGTTAGCAGGAAGTTCGTTCAGCAGGTGCGCAAGCGCATGAGTCTCTCGCTGGCACAGCTCGTGGCCGAATTCCCTGCGGACAAGGAAGTGGCCCTCGAGGTTGATGAGCTTCTGGTCACCGAGGATGCAGACGCCGAGATGGAGTCCTTCCTCGCCGTTCCCGTCGTAGTCGAGAACAAGACGCTCGCACTCATTGGCTTTGCATCCACCACTCCCGACGCCTTCAAGCCGGAGGACATCTCTTTTGCCTACACGCTTGCGAACTACTATTCGCTCATCCTCGCGCGTGCGAGAGTTGAGGAGGAAATGCTGCGCCGGGAGGTGGATGACCAGCTCCACCGGGAACGGCTCAAGCTCGAGGCTGCCAAAAAAGAGGCGGAAATCGAGGCGACCCGCAGAAGCCTCGATGCGGAGCGCAAAGCTGTCAGGGAACTCAAACGGATAGACGAGCTCAAGAGCGAGTTCATCTCCACCGTCTCGCACGAGATGCGCACGCCGATGACTTCTATAAAGAGCTCCATGGACCTGCTTCTTTCCGGGCGACTGGGGGAAATCCAGAAGGAGCACAAGCCCTTCCTCGAGATTGCAGTGCGTAACATAGACAGGTTGGCGCAGCTTACTGACGATGTCCTCAATGTCTCGCGAATAGAGTCCGGCAGGGTTAAGATGGCGCCCGGTATCCATGAAGTCGAGCCCGTGGTTGAGGCGGTGCTGAACACCCTGGCGACGAAGCTTGACGAGAACTCGGCTGTTGTCGAGACGGAACTCTCCGGCGGGCTCGAGGCCTACTTCGACAGGAACAGCCTTACCCAGGTCTTCACCAACCTGATCGCAAACGCCGTAAACCACAACCAGCCTGGTGTCCATGTCAGGGTCAGTGTGGTGTCACAGGAAGAAGGGTTTCTCACAATCAGCGTCGCCGACGACGGGGTGGGAATCCTCGAGAGCGAACGCTCCAAGGTATTCGACAGGTTCTACCAGTCTGGTCGCACATACGGCGAAGGGTCCAAGGGTACAGGGTTGGGTCTCACCATAAGCAGGGGGTTGGTCAAGGCCATGGGCGGCAAGATGTGGGTCGAAGGTGAGGAAGGAAAAGGGGCGGACTTCCGCCTCACTCTTCCCCTCACCAAGGACGTTCTTGCCGGCCCCGACGAGAAGTCCTCCCCGCCCGCCGAATCGGAACTCTACTCGGAAGTGCTTTTCGGCAAAATCGCCGTGCTCATGAAGTTCGTTGCCGCCGAGCAGGTCAGAGAATGTGCCCGCGAGCAGGCCGCAGGCGAATCCACAGGCAGGCTTGGGGAGATACTGGTCCGGAAGGGTTACATGATTCCCGAGCAGAGGGACCTCGTACTTGACGTGCAGGCGGCTAACCTTGCCAGGCCCTCACCGCACAACCCCGACAAAACGCTCGCAGACACAATACTCGGCGGCCTCGCCGTAAGTCACGGCCTGCTCGAGCAGGAACAGCTCGGTGAATGCCTGCGCGAGCAGGCGCTGCTTGAGTCGGAAGGGAAACCGGTACTGCTTGGCGAACTCCTGGTCCGGAAGAAATACCTGACTATCGAGCAGATACTCGGTCTCCTCGCGGAACAGAAAGGCGACCAGATGCCTTCTGGCTCACACCAGAAGGCTCAAGTCCCGAAGGAGCCCGGGCGGGAGGACAAGCCCTGAGATGACCAAGAAAATTCTCATCGCAGAAGACGAATTCGATATCCGCTTCATGCTCGAGCAGTTGCTCAGGCTCGAAGGGTTCGAAATCCGCGGCGTCTCCGATGGCAAACAGGCCCTCTCGGCGCTCGCCGAGCAGGACTTCGACCTGCTCATCCTCGATATCACAATGCCCGAACTGGACGGCTTCGGCGTTCTCAAAGCGCTTGACGCATCGAAACTGGCCAATATGAAAATTGTCATCTTGTCCGCGAGAGCCACTGACGAGGACATAATCCGAGGATACTCGGTCGGGGCTGCCCACTATGTTACAAAACCATTTGACAATGAGTACGTGATTGATATAGTTAGGTACTTGATTGGCGACCTGAGTGCGCAGGAGCGGGCTGAACTCCAGAAACGCATCGAGGCGCAGTGAAAGAGGGGTAACTGATGCCGAAAAAGAAAATCGAGCCCTTTACCAGGACTCCCGGCGGCGACCTGGAGATAAACGTTGACATCCGCGAGGAGTGGCCCGGCATAGCTGTACTGCGCCTGCGCGGCGCCATCACGCCTCGTGCCGTGCCCGTCCTCCAGGAACTGTTCAAGAAGCTCGAACTCAACGGAAGGGAACAGCTCGCCCTCGTCCTTCGACACGCCGAGCGCATCTGCTCCTCGGGCCTGGCCCTTCTCGTCAGCTACTGCACCCGCAAGGGACTCGAACAGGACAAGGCATCCATTGCCCTCATTGACCCCTCACACCAGATTGCGTTTACGCTGAAAGAGCTCGGTGTCATATCACTCTTTCCTGTCCTCAAAGATGAGAACAAGGCAATAGACCTGCTCCTCGGCAAGTAACGCCTTCATGGTGGGCTGGTGTGACTATGGCCCGCAAGGACATGGCTCTGATTTCGCTTGTTGCCCTCGGGGCTCTCCTCATGTTCGCCTCCTCGGCGAAACAGATTGGCGCCGGCCGGGCCGCGGTGGGCCCTCTTGCACCCGCCAAGCCGCTCGGACCGCCCATAACACTTGAGCAGGTCAAGGACGCGGGCCTCTCGCTGCGCGAGGCAATGTACTACGATAAGCTCCCCGACGGCCTCGTGCGCTGCCGCCTCTGCCCCAGCGAGTGCATCCTCGCGCATGGCCAGCGCGGCCCGTGCAAGGTGCGTGCAAACTTCAACGGGACTCTGCGCACCCTCGTCTTCGGCCGGCCCGTCGCTCTCGCAAGCGACCCCATCGAGAAGAAGCCGCTCTTCCATGTCCTGCCCGGTAGCATCGCCTTCTCGCTCTCCACCGTCGGCTGCAACCTCGGCTGCATCTTCTGCCAGAACTGGGAGACCTCGCAGCTTGCGCCCGAAGAGGGCCAGCACCGGCTCATGATAGGTGCCGCACACCGCCGGTTTCCTGATATAGTCACTTCCACCGACGAGGTTACGCCCGCGCAGCTTGTGGCGCTTGCCGAGGCAACCGGCGCGAGCTCCATCGCCTACACCTACACCGAAGCTTCAATCTACTACGAGTACATGCTTGAGACAGCCAAACTCGCCCGCGCCAAAGGCATTAAGAACCTCTGGGTGACCTGCGGATACCTCAACCCCAAGCCGCTGCGCGAACTCTGCAAATACATCGATGCGGCGAACGTTGACCTCAAGGGCTACTCCGAAGAGTTTTATCAGACCTACTGCAAGGCCTCGGTCGAGCCGGTGTTGCGAACACTCAAGGTTCTGAAAGAGGAAGGCGTCTGGTTCGAGATAACCAACCTCGTAATCCCCGACGCCAACGACGACCCGGAAATGGTGCGCAAAATGTGCAAATGGATTGTGAAGGAGCTCGGCCCCGATTACCCGCTGCACTTCTCGCGCTTCTATCCGGCCTACCGGCTCACCGACCGGCCGCCGACTCCGCTTGCGACACTCAAGCGCTGCGGTGAAATCGCACGCGAGGAAGGCATTCACTTCGTCTACATCGGAAACGTCCCCGAAGCGCCGGATTTGGAAAACACCTTCTGCCCGAACTGTAAGAAGCTGCTTATCCGCCGCCGCGGATTCCGGGTTGACGAAAACTATATCAAAAACGGCAAATGCCCCTACTGCAACACCCCCACCCCCGGCATCTTCCCCAAATAATGTTCCCAAGCCCCGGGTTTTACATCGGGGAAAATCCTTTCTGTACCGGAAGCACCACGCCGGCAGGCGTGGTGAAAGTTATCCAAGCGCGTTGCCTACATGCATGCCGAAGTTGACCGCTGCAATCACTACCCCGGCTACTCCCGCTACGAACCTGCCCCACCTGCGACTGCCTGCGTGCCAGCCTGCCAGACTAGCGCAGACGAGGCCTACACCACAGCAGATACCAGGCCACGGGCTCGTTATGTGCCAGTCTGGAAGGGCGTAACTCAGGAACACGAATACAGACAGGCCAACAGTAATCTGCCAGCCGATTATTCTGCCTGCTATCGTCTCTTTCTTCTTCAACTTCCTGCGGCGAACGTGGACAGCAGGAATGAGAACTGCGAGGAAGATGATAAACGCCACCAGCATATAAGGTGCAGACGCCAGTATTAGGAAGTGTATCAAGTCCACCGTACTTTTTTCCTTCTGACTTCTTTACCGCTTATCCACCACCACGCGGTAGCCACCCGGTGTGTCTTCGATGCGGTAACCCATTGCTGTGGTCTTATCGCGTATTTCGTCCGCGCGCTTGAAATCCTTCGCTTTGCGTGCTTCCTCGCGCTCTTTTGCCATGTCGAGAACTTCCGGTGGCACCTCCGGCTCACCCTCCGGCATGATTCCCAGCACACAGTCGAACTCCTCAAGTAGCAGCAGCGCATGCTCGGCCTGCCCGACACTTGGTTTGCCGCGGTTGACCTCGCGCACCATGTCGAAGATTGCCGCCAAAGCGCCCGCGATGTTCATGTCGTCATCCATCTCGCGCTCAAAGGTCTCCTCGGCATCTCCGAGCGCCTTGTCAACATCGGGGTCAACATCACTGCCGGTCACTTCGGACATG
>DAOVDS010000432.1 GCA_030669415.1 bacterium | reverse complement strand
CCCCTTATTTGACAACGAGGGCATAACAGGTCCACAGTTGACCCATGAAGATGCAATAGTGCCTGTACGCTCTGGTTTTAGAAATCACGCATTTGTCGTTTTTCGTGGTAAAGTGTATGACGCAACTGCTGGCCCCTACCTTGGAACAAGAACGGAGGAAGACTATATATCGGAAGTCGTTGATACTTCTACTGAGGAAGAACGCCAAGCTGCTGAAGGTGCAAGCACCAGCACAAAAAATGTAAAGGCTATTGAGTGAGGATAAACATCATGGTGGAAAAGAAAGGCACGCAGATAAAATGAAAAGGATGTGTACAATTGCTGCTGTATTGCTGGTTGCATCAACAGCAGTTCTCGCTCAGAATCCCGAAGATGTTAACCGGGATATCTGGGAATACGACTTGAAGCAAATCAAGAAAGCAATCAACTACGATGAGTTGGTGAAAAACACAACGCCAGGATTATATGGATTTTCCGTTGAAATCCTCCAGTCTATCTTGGGTTCCGATGTTCCAGGCCAGTCCCGCTACATTACTTTGCATAAGACCGGCATAGAAAAGGAATTCGGTATCGGGCTGCCAGACGGCAGAAATAGTGTCTCAATACGAGTCTACGTAGGAGCACGCAGCGCAAGGGATGGTCACAGGATGATGCTTGAAAGGATGGTCGGAGGGTCAGCGCCAATAGAGCTCTATTGCGCAAATTCCGAAGTCCTTAAGAAAGGGCCAGGTGATTTCTGCATTGTGTGGCGAAACAAGCGCAGAATTTACCATGTCTTTTTCGCGAGAGCCAACCTTGCTTTTATAGTTAGACACCCAGACCTTTCTGGCTCGGCAGACCTGCTGCCAATTGCCCGGGAGATCGACAGGAGAATTCTTCAACAGGCACCTGCTTCAAAAGATGAAATTCCTACCCTTCAGCTAAGAGACAAAGCCACACTGAACATGAAGAAAGGTGATGAAGCCACAATTGTGCTGTATCGTGGACGCGCCGGGGACACTATTAAGTGGCGGAGCTTTGGGGGAACAGGCGCTTGGTTGCGGGACACTATCAAAGATAACGGAAAAACTATCACAGTGCCTCTATTGGCTAAGGAACAGGGTGCGGGTGACGTTTACATTGCCCTTTACGACAAGAAGACCCTCTTGTCTGCTGTTGTAGGCGTCAGAGTGGTTGTCAACGGAAAGAGCTCGGAACTGCCCGACTACATAAAAAAGAAAAACGAGGAAATGTCAAGAGCACCGGAAGTGCCCCAGTCTCATCAAACAAAGCAACCCGCAGCGCAGCAGTTGCCAGAAGACAGCACCGACTGGTTTTCTGCCTGTTTGATTATCACAGCCATTGTACTGGCTGGTGTTGTGATAGTTGTCCGTTTTCGCCGGAAGAGAGTCGGGCAGGTCTGAAAACTTCCCGCACAGGTAAATGGAGATTGTATCCGACGATTGTGATGGAACAACTCAGAGCAGATTCAGCAGCCCAGGGTTTCACACTTCGCCTATGTTGCAAATACGGTCGAGCCGACGTATACTTTAGCGGGGAAGACGAAGGCGCTGAGCATGTGGGTCAGGAATATAAGCAACTTTCAGTCAAAGACGTTTGACCCGAACGTGGTAGTGACGTTCGGCGACGGCCAGTACGAAGCGCACCTTACAGACAGTGTCACAATCGGGCCGGAGGCGAAGGTGCGCATGGTGTTCCGGCCTGCCGAGGTGCCGGACCTGCCGCCGGGCGAGTATGAGGTTGCTGTCGTGGATGACGGCGTAACGAACGGCTATTACCGCTTCACGCTTTCTGAGAAGATCCACATCTCGCCCGAGACGCTTGTTGTGAGCGAGTCGCCGCCTTACGAGAACTCCCCCCTCATCGTCCGCGGCGAATCTGACTTCGCGAGAGTCGAGATAGAATCGGACAGCAGGATGATATTCGATGGAAGCACCGCTTGGATGCAGTGGGTGAAGGTTAAAAGTAAGGGCAAGATAGAACAATCACTAAGGACGTGGACCCTTAAGGGGCCTAAGGATTATGTAAAGCTCAATGCCGATGAGTTCATAGATATTGAATTTCCCGGCAGCATAAACGGCAATTTTCTGATAAGAACCGCTGAACTAACAAACGGGGGAGCTATACAGGCTAACGGATTCGGGCATCCAAGTGGCAAAGGTGAGCAAAACGGTGCCGGAAAGGCGGGCAGTGAAAGCAGCGG
>DAOVDS010000412.1 GCA_030669415.1 bacterium | reverse complement strand
GGGAAGTTCTTCAGAAACATTATGGCTTCAATCGCTGAGTTTGAAGGTGAAATAATTCACGAGCGCTTGTCAAAGGGCAAGCAGCAGAAGGCTTCCCGTGGAGGATATGTAGGCGGCTTCCTGCCATACGGCTACCGGCGCGGCGAGAATGGCCACGTAGAAGTGGTGCCGGAGCAGGCCAAGGTTGTCAGGCGCATCTTCCGCTGGGTGACACAGGGACAGAGCATCAAGTCAATCGCGCGGCGTTTGCGGGAAAACAAGGTGCCGACCCGCAATGGTGGGACGTGGACTCGCGCCACTGTGCGCTACATGTTGCACAACCTGTTCTATGCGGGGCGCGTCGAGTTCGAAGGGAAGCTTGTTCGTGGCCAGCATAAGGCGATTGTTTCGCTCGCCCGCTTCAACTCACTTGGCAAGAGTCCACATCTTTGATGTCGCAATTTGCGGTATCAAAAGGACGCAGCGAACAGCGAAGCGTGCCCTCAAGAAGTGCAACTTGCAGAAGGCTCCGGTTTCTATCACTTCCCAGTAAGACCTGCCTGCCGGAAGGAACGCCGAACAGCGCGGTAGACCGCATCGAACTTCGGTAACTGTATCATCTGACCAGCGAGGCGCACATCCCAGAGCTTCCTGTAACGGGCCTCCTTTGTAACGAAGACATCAACAACCTCATGGAGGCCCAATCCGCGAAATGCCAGCTTCTTCTCAACCGCCTCAAGAATGTCTACCAGGTGCACATGACTATTGGCAACCAGGAACCAGACATCATAGAGGTCACGTGGCTCATTGCGGGCTCGGTCAAGCAGTGCTACAACCTTCTCAGCCACGACCTCTCCGAGGCTGTAGACAAGGATTGAGACCCCCTCTGGCAGGTCGTGGTACTCATCGTATCCACGGAGAAGAGACCGTTTCTCAAGGGGAAAGACAATCTGTTCGCGGATGGTGATGTCAATCTTTATGGTTTTGCCTCGTCTCCCAGGAAGCGGCCCCTCGTAGGCGAGGTAGAATGTATGACTGTTGGCATGCGCTCTACGGTCCAGGCGGTCGAAGCGGATTTCCACGCCAGATGCCTCTTGCGTCTGTTTGAAAGCCGAGTCAAGCTCCGGCCTTATCTCATCCCAGTGCATTTCTGTGACCAACGTGAAGTCTAAGTCCTCGGAAAAGCGGTAGTCACCGAAGTAGCATTTCTTGAGCGCGGTCCCGCCCTTGAATGCGAGCTTCTCCCGTAATGCAGTCTGGGAAAGGCCGATCAGAAACCAGGAAAGGGAATAGTCGCGCTCGAGTACTGTCTCCGGGATGCGTCGCCCTCCTTCCTCAGCCAGGCGGTTGGAAAGCAGCGACAGGTTTCTCTGGAGAATCACGGATCAAGAGCCTCCCAATGCAAGGAGTTCATCTGGATTGACGTTCAGTTGCAGACGCCAACGCTTCAGGCGTTTCCCCTCGACAGGCAGAACCGGGTCGAGGCGTACATAGCTTGCCGTAAGCTCGCTCCTGATTCGCTCCAGTTCTTCTGCGTTTGCCATCTGGTAGGTTTCCAGAAGGAACCCCAGGCGGCGCAGCACGGCACCTACGCCAATCCTTCGCGCATACCGGGTAAGACGGCCAACATCCATGTCTTGCCGTCGAATCCAGAGTCCCTTGGCCACTTCAGTGACACCGCCGCAGTGCTCAGGTTGCTTGAGGCCGTCGATGATAGTCCGCTCCAAGTCACTGACGCGTATCTTCTCTTGCTTCGTTACCCAGTGGTCGGTGATTCCAAAAAGGTGTCGCTGCTGGCAATGAATGAATCGGAACTCCACTCCATGAACAGTCAGCGGGCGCCGGACCTTTGGGGTGCTCACGAAGACAATCAGTTGAGGTTGCGTGAGCATCCCGTGTATCTCCATTGCAGTTGCGTGGGAGAGATAGTAATCCTGGCTGTTCATGATTTCCCGCGCCACCACAAAGGGGTTCCCCACGTACTGCTGCTCGTTACCCAGCTCGTATGGAACCAGGATGAACAGCCCGGGTTTGAGCCGGGTAGCCACGCCCCGGTTGACGAGTTTGCGGGCAAAGCTTCGCGCGGAGGATTCGGGAAGTCTGGTAATCTCCCGGATGTCCCCGATACGGAAAACAGTACGGCCCAGTTCATGGAGCGCAGTTACCAGCTTCGCCGCCTGAGGTCCCAGAGTCTTGTAAGTGGTATCGTTCTTTCGCATTTCGTGCCCTCCAGAGGCACATTCTACATTCCAGATATGTATTGTCAAGAGCAAAATTATCTTCTGCGGTGGAAACGTGCCCTCACAGTGCACGGTTTGCATCCAGAATGCAACCACCTTCGGACAGAATCCCCAGCACTTGTAGAGACCTGCCGGCATATTTATCCGCGCCAGAGTGAGGACGGGTGCTTGGAGTTCTGGCGCCGTCTGGGCCTACAGGGGTGGCGGGGTGTCAAAGTCAGACGGGGGCGTGCCACGTCCCAGGAGCGCTACTGGTGTCGTAAGTCGCGTAACCGTGCAGCGTTACGCGATTATCGCGGCTCTGGCGGT
>DAOVDS010000392.1 GCA_030669415.1 bacterium | reverse complement strand
AAGCCTTCTGCAACTGCGCGAGCACAGCGCCGCGTTTCGTTTCAAGCAGTGTCGCAAGCTGTGCCTGTGCGGTTTCGCGTTCTTTGAATTTGGTGGAGGCAAGCTGGTTGAGGAGTTGGTCAATGCGGGTTGACAGGTTTTCTTTAGCTCCCTGTTTAGCCGCGCCACTTGTGGCGCGTTCCTTCCGCACTGCAGGCGGCGCGGCCAAAGGTTCCGGCTGCGGCGCCTGGGGCGGCTGTGTGCAGCCGCTGAGGACTATCAGTGTCAGACAACCGAGGATAAGTCTTCGCATAGTTACTCCTACTTCGATTATACGACAATCAAGCCGATTCGTGCTACGAATTCTGACAAGCCTCAGGCCTCAAGCCTCACGCCTCAACTCTGAAGTTGAACTTTTCCTCCAATCCTGTTATAGTGCCGTGAACCCTCAAATCGTAAAGGATGGAAATGAAACTGAAAGTGACTGCCCTGGTATTGCTGCTGGCCGTGATGCTGGGCTGCAGCGAGGCTGATGGCCAGGAGCGTGTCAGCGGCAAGCTCGGCCGCAAGATACAGGGTGTTGTCGCCTCCAAATCCAAGAAGCTCCGCGGTGCGCATATCGGTGTCAAAGTCTACTCGATTGCCGACAAGGAGACTGCATACCGGCTTGATGCCAACACGGCTTTCTCGGTTGCCTCGAACATGAAGCTCGCGACTACTGCCGTGGCGCTTGCGAAGTTGGGCAAGGACCACAAACTCAAAGCCGCTCTCTACCGGCGCGGCCGCGTAGTCGCCGGCGTGCTCAAGGGCGACCTCGTCGTGGTCGGTCTCGACGACCCGAACATCTCCGGGCGCTTCCATGGCGGAAACTCGCAGGCGGTGCTCGACTCCTGGGCGAGCGCGCTCAGGGCCGTGGGTGTCAACCGCGTGGAGGGCTCGATAATCGCCGACGGAACCGCCTACGGCGCGGAAGAGATACCTCCCGGCTGGCCGCAGAACCAGCTTGAGCGATGGTACTGCGCACCCGTGAGTTCGCTCTCGATAAACGATAATTGCTTCGATGTGACTGTCGCAGCAGGCTCGGGACCGGGGAAGCCGGTACTGGTGTCCATTCGGCCCAGGGCCGGTGTCGTCAAGCTCAAGAACCAGTGTACGACAACTTCGTCCAAGTCCAAGCATCTTGTCTCGATTCTGCGCCGACCCGGCACAAACGAAGTAACAGTCAAGGGCGCATTCTGGCAGAGCTCGAAGCCACAGGTGTACAACATCACGGTTCACAACCCACCGCTTGTGTTTGCCAGCGCGCTCAAGGAAGCGCTCAGGCGCCAGGGCATCGGTGTTGCGGGCGCCCTCAAAGTCGCCTCGAAACCTGTTGAGACAGGGAAGCTCGTTCCCGTGGCCGAGCATTCGACGCCGCTTGCCACCGCGATTGCGGTAACAAACAAGAACAGCCAGAACATGCACGCCGAGATTCTGCTCCGGGAGCTTGGCAGGTCCGCCGGTGCGGGCTCGCGCCAGAACGGGATAAAGACGCTCGCGGCTTTCATGAGCTCGATCGGAGTGCCGAAGCAGCAGGTGTCTCCAGCCGACGGGTGCGGGCTTGACCGCAACACCAGGATGTCGCCTTCCGCAATCGTCTCGCTGCTTGTCCACATGCGTTCGCGCCCTGACTTCGAGGTGTTCAAGGAATCGCTCGCAGTGAGCGGGCAGCCCGGCACCCTCGAGAACAGGCTCAAGACAAAGGAACGTGCAGGGAAGGTGCACGCGAAGACAGGTTACATCCGCGGCGTCAGCGGGCTTTCGGGCTATGCTGTTAACAGCTCGGGCAAGGAGTTCGCCTTCTCGATAATTTTCAACAAGGGGGCCAAGCTGTCCAACACGTTTATGAAAAGCGTTCAGGATGAAATTGTGGAGGCAATTCTCAACAGCAAGTAGAGGCTTATATTGGGTGGACTTGAAATTATCGGTTGTGTCTTTGCAGGTCTCTGCGTGGGTTTTGTCGGCTCCATGCTCGGCTTGGGCGGCGGGTTTCTTATGGTGCCTATTCTGCACCTCTCTCTCCTGCTGCCCATACTGCACCTGAACCTGGGCTTCGGCATGGATATGAAATCCGCGGTCGGCACCAGCCTCGCAATTATGATTTTCACCGCCACATCCGCGGCAATTGGCTACTGGCGCCAGGGAAGGATTGATACGAAGGTCGCGAAATACCTCGCTCTTACTTCCGTTCCCGGCGTAGTCTGCGGCGCGCTTCTGAGCGATGCCCTCGACCCGAAGACACTCAAGATAATCTTCGGCGTAGCGCTTGCCCTTGCCGCAATTCGGATGTTCACGGGGAAGAAAGCCCTTGCCAGCCACGGCTTCAAGAAACATGTGCTGGAGCGCAGGCTTGTCGACCGGGACGGGACCGTCTTTGAATACAACGTGAACCTCGTTGTGACAATGATTTTCGCCGGTGTTGCGGGAATTTCTGCCGGGCTTCTCGGGATTGGCGGCGGGATTGTCAACGTGCCTGTCCTGACATTTGCCGGGCTGCCTATCCACCTTGCGGTGGCGACGTCCAGCTTCCTCATAATTTTCAACGCGATAACCGGCACAGCCTCCCATGCCATCCTCGGCAATATACAGCTCGGTTACGTGGCGGCCATAGTACCCGGAGTAATTATCGGCGCCCAGCTTGGCGCCATCGCCAGCAAGAGATTCAAGCCAAAGGGTCTGAAGCTTTTTCTCGCAGTTATCCTTTTCCTTCTCGCACTTCGCATGGTTGCCAAAGCCCTCGACCTTTGGGTGTAGCACCGTCATCTGTAAAATGACTCATGTGTAAGAAGTACTACGGTGATATGTCAAATTGATTCTTGAAAAAAGTTTTGCTGCCGTTTGGAGACATAAAATCTCCAGCGGCGTGGTTCAACTCGTTTGAACCGCCGTTCTTTGACAATCAGGCTTGTTACGACTCGCGCCTTATG
>DAOVDS010000152.1 GCA_030669415.1 bacterium | reverse complement strand
GTCCGAGAACGCTGTCAAGACGCAGATTTGGATTGCCATCAGCGTTTACGTCCTTGTCGCTATCATCAAGAAGGAGCTCGGATTTGAGCGCAGTCTTAACGAAATCCTGCAAATTCTCAGCATTACGCTTTTTGAGAAAGTTCTTATCTCGCAAGTACTTACGGAAACAAGCCCGCAAAACGGAAAAGACTGCTTCCATAACCAGTTACCATTATTCGACTTATAACCGGACAGTAGTGACCTCCTACAATAAATTCTCTCGGCGCCTGAGATATTTACACACATATTCTGGTTCTGGAAAAACCTCCATCTCGTGTATTGATTCGTGTTGCTCCAGTTCCCTTAGGATAGACAGCTTATACTTCCCTAAAATAGCTACTCCTATAAGAGAGGGGTCTTGGTTTCTTGACAGAGTAAAGCATCTGTTTCCGTGAAGGGTAAATACTCCTTTTTGTGCTATTATTCTGGGGGTATCATAATTGGGATTGACTGCTATTGTCGCCAATCCCTCGTAATCTCTTTTGCCATCTAATTGGAGGTACTTGTTAATAATATCTGCATCTCTATTTCCATCGAATATCCTTGCCTTATTTGGATATGCTATTCTGTTGAGGTTTATCGGGTTCAATATAAACACCATGCCATCTCCGTCTGGACAACGGCATGCGAAATATAATGCATGAAGGGCTTTTTCTGTCCAATCTAATAGTCTGGTTCCTAAGCCGTAATGTTGGGCAACTTGCACCCATTTAAACTGCTCTTCTGGACGTGGTCGCCGTAAATCGAGCATGCGATCTGCGAGTCTCTTGAACTCATGTAGCAAATTCAGTGCTTTGTTGCGTGCCTCAACGGTTCTGTGTCGAAGTGCAGATGGAACAAGTTTGTATTTGAAATCTGAATGACCACGAAACCAGGGTTTTTGATCTCCTGAAAAAGCCCCTGAAATAAATGATTGGTAGCTAGCAAGGTCTGAAATTCTATCATTGAAGAAATGACATTTCGGGCCGTGCTTTAAGTACTTTTCTCTTTTCGCTCTCGTGAGTATATCCAGTGGAGCCTCCAACCTTGCAACATAATATAAATTGTACACTACACGCATGGATATTCAAGTTATAAAATCCATCAAACACCCGATTCAAATCCCGCATCGCTGTTGGGGGGTTACTTGTCTTCTGGTTCTTCGGGGCTTTCGGTGAGCCGGAGGGTGGTTTCCCAGGAAGATTCGTCGGGGATGGTGAGCTCGAACTCGCCTTTCTCGTAGCCCGGCGATTCGACCTCGATAAGAATGTTACCCGGCGTCGTGCTTACTACCGTCTCGCCCTGCTCGCTGAAGCGCGACTGGCTGGAGAAGTGGCGCTTGTTTCCCGAGTCGTCCACGCGGTAGCAGCGAAGGTTGAACTGCTTTACCGGGTCTCCCGTAACGGAGTCCGCTATCTTTACCTCGATTCTCACCTTGCGAAGAAGCGTAAAGTCTACGCCCTGCGCGGGAAGCTCGACATCCTTTTTAACCTGGTCCTCGAAACCTTTGCGGAAGCCTGAGGCCTGGATGTCCGCTTTGTTTTCCTTGAGGCTCTTGAACTCGTAGAACCCGCTTGCGTCGGTCGTGCCGCGGCGTACCGTGCGCGACCTCGTGTTAAGGTAAATCAAAATCCCTTCTATGGGCGCGCCCTTCGAGTCGCGCACAATGCCGGACACGGCGAACTCACCCTTTTCCTTGAGTTCGAGCACTATGTCAACGTCAGTGAGAACATCGCCCGCTTTCAGGTTCAGGCTTTTTTCACCATCTTTGTAACCGTAGCCGCGCCTGGCGGTTACTGTCTTCTCGCCCGGCAGGATTGCGTCGAGCTCGTAGGCGCCTTCCTCGTCGGTGAATGTGCGAAGGTAATCCACGCTTACCGAAACACCCAGGAGCGCATTGCCGTCGCTGTCTATGACCTTGCCCGATACCGAGGCCATGTCGGCGAGCGCGAACGGAAGCGGCAGCGAGAGCCCGGTTTTCTGCTCCTTATCGGCGAGCTCGATTTCGACCCCGCTGTCAACCTTGAGGCCCCAGCGCCCGTTGAGCGCGTTGCGGTAGTTGGCTACAAGCTGCCACTTGCCTTTGGCGATATTACCGTTGAAGCGCCCGTCTTCACTGGCAACCGCGATAATTCTCGCGTTGGCGAACGAAACCATGCCCTCCTTTTTCGGCGCATCCGGGGGGCATGCGCAGACGTGGGCGCCTGCCACCGGGACGCCTGCGGAGTCCACGACCACGCCCGATATGGTGCATTGTCCTTTTTCCCGCGGCTGAGGCGCCCAGCGGTTTCTCCTGCCTGTCGGCTGCAGCGGGGGCGAAGAACGGCCCGGGTCCACCCGTGTTCCTTTTGGCACCTTGACCCGTCTGCCGTCGGGCAGGATGATTTCCTCCCATTCCTTCTCGCCGGGCAGCTCCGGGTCGTCGGGCACTTCCGGCGGAGCACTTGACCCGGCAGGCCTCTCCTGCTCTGGGTCTCCGGGCCTTTCCCTGTCGCCCTGCGCGACGGGCGCCTCTTTGCTTTCTTTCTCTTCAGACGGAGTGGCACCGGCACGTGCTGTTGTCGTTTCTTCAAGAGAATCTGGTGATTTCTTCGCCACCTGCCGGGCGCGCTGCGTGCCTATGAGCACGTAACCGCAGATGCCGATGAGGACCAGTACAACAATCACGATTATGCCGAGCTTCGCTTTCTTCATGAGAGCCCTCCGACTCGCACACACAACGGCTGGGGCGAGTTGCATCCTCTCCACATCAGTATTCTACGTATGAGCCGGGCACAGTGTTGCAGTTGCCGGCGCATATCATCCCAATAGATGCCGGCGGCTCAGGAGCTTCTTGCCGATTGTGACGACGAGGTAGACCGCACCGGCGAGGACGACTATTGTCGCACCGGTCGGAAGGTTGGGGGCATAGCTCAGGGCGAAACCACCAGTTGTGATAACAACTGTGAATATGGCCGACAGCACCATCATCTGCCGCAGCGACTTCGAGAAATGGCCTGCAATTGCCGCGGGCAGTGTCAGTAACGCAATCACCATGACGACCCCGACAACCGTCACCAGCAGAACCACCGTAAGCGCGGTGAGGCACAGGAGCAGAATATAATAGAACTCGACGTTCACTCCACGCACGCCGGCGAACTCCTCATCGAAGCAGACGGCCAGGAACTTGTTGTAAAAGAGAACTCCGAGAACGACCACCAGTATGTCAAGGCCGGCAATCAGGTAGAGGCTCTCGGGTGTCACCATGAGGATGTTGCCGAAGAGGTAGCTCATCAGGTCCTCGCTGTAGCCCGGCGTGCGGGAAATAAAGAGCACGCCGACAGCCATGCCGACCGCCCAGAGAGCGCCGATTACAGTATCTTCACGCTGTTTCCAGCGCAGGCTCACAAAGCCGATAACAAGCGCCGCCCCGAGCGAGGCCGCGACCGCGCCGTAAAGGGGGTGCAGCCAGGTCCAGTTGCAGACCTTCTGGAGGTACATGGCCGCGCCCATGCCGCCGAGCACGCAGTGGGCGATTCCGCCGGCGATGTAAGTGATTCGGCGCACGACTACGTAAGTCCCGATAACTCCGCACGCAACACTCGCCAGGATTCCCGCCAGCAGCGTGTACTGCATGAAGGCATTGTTGAGCAGGGCGTCTACAAACTCTGACACTCACGCCCTCCTTCATGTACGAGGTCATGGCGTACCATGCGATAGTGGCTGCCGAAGAAGCTCTTCAGGAACTCGTCAGTTATCTCGCACGTCGGGTGCACCGCCACCTTGCGGTTCATGCAGACGACGCTCTTGACAAACCTGGAGACAAACGAGAGGTCGTGGGAGACCAGAATTACTGTGAGGCGTCTGTTGAGCTCGCCGAGCACCTCGAATATCTGGCGCTCGACAGTCTGGTCCAGGTTGGATGTAGGCTCATCAAGAAGCAGGAGTTCCGGCTCGCAGCAGAGCGCCCGCGCGATAAGAACTCGCTGGCGCTGTCCGCCGGAAAGCGCTGAGAAGGGGCGATGGCGAAGTTCCAGCATCTGGACCTCGCGGAGCGCCTCCCGTGCCGCCTCCTTGTCCGCCTTCCTGTATGGCCCGAAAATGCCTGTTCTGCCGAGACGGCCCATAAGAACCACATCCATTACATCTACGGGGAACTTCGGGTCCACATTCATGTTCTGTGCGACGTAGCCCATGCGCGGTCTGGCGTGTTCGGGTGAATCGCCGAACACCCTGACCGAGCCCTTCGTCGGGCGCAAAAGGCCGAGAATCAGCTTGAGCAGCGTGGTCTTCCCCCCGCCGTTGGGGCCGACAATGGCGACGAAATCATGGCTGGCGACGCTGACGTTCGCCTCTTCGATGACGGGAAAACCATCATAGGAGAAATAGACATCCTTCATGGCCACAACAGGCTCATCTCTCACTGCCTTATTCCTTCCGCTCACTATCCGACTTTTCCGGGAGCGCGTCTCTGATTTTGCGAGCTATGTCTTCGAGATTCTTCAGGTAGTCCCTGGCGAGCGGGTCGATGGTCTCAACCCTCGCGCCTGTCGCCCTCGCTACTGCCTCGGCACTGCTCCTGGCAAACTGCGGCTCTGCGAAAATGACCTTCACGTCTTCTCTTCTTGCCTTCTCGATAAGTGCCGCGAGCTGCTTGGCGCTGGGCTCCTTCCCTTCCACCTCTACAGCCACCTGCTTCAAGCCGTACGCCTCGCCGAAATGCCCGAACGCGGGGTGGAAAACGTAGAACTCCTTGCCTCTATGCGGCCCCAGTATCGCGGCGATTCTCTTGTCCAGCTCGTCAAGCTCGCCCTGGAACGCGGTAAGGTTCTTTTCATAATCCTGCGCGTGTGCGGGGTCGATGTCCATGAAAGCTCTGGCGATACTGGCCGCAATGACTTTCACCAGGCGCGGGTTGAGCCAGATATGCGGGTCATGTTCGGGGTGATTCTCCCGGCCATGTTCATGCCCCTGCGCGGCGGCGTGCGGCTCAACAGCTTCGGCCGTGTGCACAATCTTCAGGCTGCCGTGAGACTTCTCTATCTTGGCGATAAGCGATTTTTCGAAAGGCACGCCAATGCCGAAGTACACCTGCGCGCCGGCCAGCTTCACCATCTGCTTCGGCGTCGGCTCGTAGGAATGCGGCGACTGTCCCGGCTCAACAAGCACCTCCACCTCAACGTGTTCACCGCCGACGCGTTCCACGAAATACGCCTGCGGCAGGATGCTTACGAAAGCCCTGACCTTCCCTGTCAACCGGGGTGTCTCGCCGTTGCAGCCTGCAGCAAGAAGGCATGCTATTATGAAGAGCAGCAGTTTCTTGGCCATTTTCCCACACCTCTGTCGAATTGCCATACTACAGTCTGAGAGTATTGCTGTCAAGGAACAGTATGTGCTGCATTGAGAGCAGGTTGGCGCAGAGCCCCTGTCGTGCTACTGAACTCTGAAAGTCTGCGCAATCTCCTCGAACCTGGGCTTGTACCGGGAGAACTGGCCGGGCTCGGCCGCGGTGCTGATTACGTATGCCCGCCGGTCCTTCACCAGGAAGTACTGCAGAACTGTGGCTTTCACGCTTCCCGACCTGTGGGAATAGATGTACCATTTCGCACTGTTGGGGCCTATGGATGTATCGCCGCTTTCCTGCATCTGGAAGTCGGTCAGCAGCTTGCGCATATTGACCAGCGAGAGCTCCGTGTACTCCTGGAGGCTGATGGCCCGGGGCAGTTCTTCGACAACGACGTTGACATTCTCACGAAAGCCGTCTGCTGGACCCTCCTGGGGGCTGAAAGCCATGACGACAGTTCCCATACCCCCCTTCTTCGTCTCCCAGTCCTGCGGGAACTTGATGGAAAAACGCTTGCCCTCGTCGTAGAACCTGCCCGGCTCCTGCGAAGGCGAGCAGGCACTCAGGCTCACGCCGAGAAGAGCAAGGATTGTAAGGGCTGCAGCTTTCGTTCGTGACATGACACCCTCCCACGCAGGTTGATTTGTGAACTAACCACCGGCATGGTACGCGAGGAAATCTCAAATTACCAGCGTTTTGTGAAGCTGCCGGGACTGGAACTGTATGCGAAACCGTGGTATAATAGTCTTGCGTTTAAGGTAAGGCGAGCGTAAGTGGCGACTGACTTCACTGACCATGCTGATGATGACCTGGTGCTTCTGTGCCAGCGGGGTGCCCAGGCAGCCTTTCGCGAGCTATACGCTCGCTACAAGCAGCGGGTGATTAACTTCGCGCACCGTATGCTGCGCGACCGCGAGGCTGCGGCCGACGTCCTTCAGGAAACCTTCGATTACTTCTTCCGGAAAATTCCCGACTACCGGCCCGAGGGGAAGCTCTCAATCCTGCTGTTTAGAGTTGCGCGCAATATCTGCCTGAACAGGCTCAAGCGGACCCGCTCCCGCAAGGAACTGCCCCTCGAAGAGGCGGCAATCACGCCCAAAAACACCGGTGCTAAAGTGAGTGCCCCGCTTGAAGCGCAGGAGCTTCGCAGGACGGTTGCGGCTGTACTTGAGAAAATACCGGCCCTGTACTCGGAGGTGATAATACTGAGAATTCTCAAGGGGCTGCCGGTAGCACAGGTTGCACAGGTTGTCGAGTGCCCCGAGGGTACGGTAAAATCCCGGCTGCATAACGGCCTGGAGCTTATGCGAAGGAAACTGAAAGCCGGCGATTTCCGGTGAACCTCGGGCCTGCCGGATTGCTTTGATGTTTGGAGACAAGAGGCGCAATGGAACAGGACAACGACAAGATAAAATGCGGCCAGGTCACTGACGATGTGCTCCTGGAGTATATCGAGGGCACACTCGGCGATGACCTGCGCGAAAAAGTGTACCAGCACTTCGGCGAGTGCCCATCGTGCCGCGTCCGGGCGGAGGAGATAAGGCAGATTGCCGGTGCACTCAGGGAGAGTCCGCAGCTTAGTGAGGACATCCCCGTTCCGAGGTCGGTTGACAGGGCGGTCTTCGCCGCAATCAGGGGGGCCTCCCGCGCGGGGAAGCCCGGCCTCTCAAGAACCCTGCACTGGCTGGCGCCGCTGGCGGCAGGCATTCTTGCGATTGTCGTGATAGTGGGCCTCCTGACAATGACCAGGCATCGCGCCGGTTATGAGACTGCCGCGCGGCGTTCTGAGGAGCATGCGCCCGGGGGCCTCACGCAGAGAGAGTTCGACCCGCAGCCGGACCTTCCGCTTACTCCTCCCCCCGTGGCTGTCCAGCCGCCGGCTGAGGAACAGCCCGGGCCGCTAAGAGCAGCCTACGAGTCGGAAGTAGAGAAGAACCGGGTACTCGAAGAGACAATCGCACAGAACGACAAAGACATGGGAGAATTGAACGCGAAGATAGCGGACCTTCAGGCGGAGCTTGCGGCAGAGAAAGCGAAACCTGCCTTTATGGCGGAAGCGTTAAGAAAACGTGACGAGGATGCTAAGAAGCTGGAGAGCGCACTTGCCGAGTTGCAGAGAGCCTTTGGCGGACAAAGCGGCAAGCTCACACAGGCCGAAGAGACTATCAGGAAGCTGAAAGAGAACATTGCGGGGCTTGAGAACCAGATTGGTGACTTGATAGCGAGAATGGACGAACTCGGCAAGAAATTCCGGGACGCGAAGACATCGGCGGCGCAAACGAAGGCGCAGCTCTACCGGCTGGAGAGGGAGAAGGCTCAACTGGAGAAGAGGGTCCTTGTCGCCGGCGATGTGAATGGCGACAGAGAAACTGACATTCTTGATGCGATGATTATCGTAAACAGGCTGCTGGCCGGCTACGGCGTGGCCTACAGCCGCGAGGCGGATGCAAACGGCGACGGCAGGGTCGATGTGGGCGATGCCCTGCAGATTCTCAACAAGGCCCTTGTGGAGTAGATAATTCCGATGAAAAAGACGATGATTATCCTCGGTGTGCTGACGTTCTGCGCTGGTTGCCACGTGCCTTCGCTGCACGTGGCGGAGGCCCTGGAGACGCCGGCTGAAGCTGAACCGAAGAAGGCCATGAGGAAAGAATCCGCCGTCAAGCCGGGGTATGTGGATGTGTGGATTGACTGCGCGGAAAGCAGGCTGGGCGCCTACCACATCGAGCTTCACTACAACCCGGAGGTCGTGGCAGTTTCAGACATAGAGCGTGCGCCGGAAGCGGGCTTCGCAGGCACGCCAATGGCAAAGCCCGAAAGCTACCGGTCCGGCTCAACGCGCATAATCGGCCTCGCACCCGGCGGGACGGCGCGAACCGGCCGAATCGCAATCGCGAGGGTGCACTTCGTACCTGTGGCGCCCGGCAAGAGCAAGCTCAGTGTTTCGATAAGAAGCCTCTACGACCCCGACAGCAAACCAGTCACCGGCGTTGCCATCCTATCATCCGATGAGATTGTGGTGGGACAATAGACAAAGCCGTGGGTTTTAACCCGCGGATGTTCAGCCTCGGGCTTCAGCCCGCGTATGTCTGGCATAGGGAGGCAAATCAGGTGAAATCATATTTGCCAATCGCATTTCTGTTTTTTCTTCTCGCCGCCGGCTGCACCTCCGGCGAACAGGGACAAACGACGGTAGCTGCTCACATGGAAGAAGCGATTAAGCAGGGTGAGAACCTTCTGTTTTGCTCCACCTTCCAACTCGCGTGGAACGAACTTAAATACAGAGTAGTCGGAGAACATATTCGCCTTACCGGCGACCCACTGATGGCCAAATTTCTCAATAAGCGTACCGCGATCAAGGAAGACCTCTCGGAAGACTGCCACGTTGCTATGGCCGGTTTTGGCAACGAAGGGATTGTTAAAAAAATAAGGAAGGCACTTGAAGACAAATTTGGTGATGACGCCCCCGAGGGGCCGGTGGGAATTGCGGATGACAAAATCCTCGCGTATGCGTACCTCTGCAAGAACCTCAGGTTTGACGAAGAGTTCGAAGGACTCAAAGCGCCGGTAGTTTTTCACTCGAAGGACAGGAATACGAAAGTACAAGCCTTTGGCATAGAGAAGTATTCCTATGGCAAGCACAAGGAGCTGGGTAAGCAGGTCGAAATCCTGGAATACAAGGATGACTCCGAGTTCATAATTCGCCTCAAATCTGTTTCGCCCGAGGATGAGATTATCCTCGCGAAAGTCAAGCCGGGAGACACTCTCCTTGCGACAATCGAGGAGGTGCTCGCCCGTGTGGAGCAGGGCAGGGCTTGGCCGCTGAGCAAGGGCGACACTCTCCAGGTACCCAAATTCGACTTCGATATCGAGCACTCGTACTCGGAGTTGATTGACAGGTTTCTCGAAAACAAAGGATTTGAGAAGCAGCGTCTGGTCATGGCTATGCAGTGTATTCGGTTCAAGCTGGATCAGAAGGGAGCGGTTCTCAAGTCTGAGGCAAGAATAAGGACAGATGTGCCTGAGGCAAGCACCCGGCCCAGGCGGTTCGTGTTTGACAGGCCGTTTCTGCTTTATTTGAAGGAGAAGGGCGCGAAGTATCCCTACTTCGCCATGTGGGTTGAAAACACCGAGCTGATGGTCAAAGAGTAATCATTTCTAATTCTCCGTGTTCTTTGTGCTCTCCGTGGTAAGGAAAGCAATTCCGTATTATCTGAGATTTTTCCGTGAACCGGTTTCCTCTCCTGTTGCTTGTATGGGTGAACGCAAATCATTAGGAGAGGAGGTCGAGATGAAATACGGGATAATCGGCGGGGTAATCGGGGCAATAGCTGTTGCCGTCTGGTTCGGCCTGGGTGGATGCACCTCAATGAACGCCTGTTACGAAATGGCTTCGGGCAGGAGCGCACCCGCACCTTGTTGCCAGCCGCCGGCGGAAGGCGGGCATTTCCCGCACGGCGGGACGGCGAACCCGAACGAAGAGCCCTTCGCCGGCACGTTTTTCGAGCACTACGGCGTAAACCCGTTTATTGACACCGAGGACGACCACTACTCGACCTTCGCGGTTGATGTTGACACCGCTTCCTACACTGTAATGCGAAGATACCTGCGCGACGGGCACCTGCCGCCCAAGGATTCTGTGCGGGTGGAGGAGTTTGTAAACTACTTCAAGTACTACTACAAGCCGCCCGCAGAGGAGACTTTCGCGATACACATCGAGGGTGCGCCATCGAGGTTCG
>DAOVDS010000270.1 GCA_030669415.1 bacterium | reverse complement strand
GTCAACATACTCGTGTTTGTCGTCTTCAACCTGCGCATGACCTCCACCGAGTTCATCGAGTTCGCCACGCGCTGGGGTACTGTCCCCTCGCAACTGAACCCCGTCACGCTTGTTACCAGCGCCTTCCTGCACGGCGGGTTCTTGCACATATTCTTCAACATGCTGTTTCTCGGCGTGTTCGGCGACAACATAGAAGACCGCATCGGGCATATTCTGTACTTCCTGTTCTATGTTGCGGGCGCCGTGTGCGCCGACTTCATTTACGTTGTTGCCAACGCCGGCTCCGACATACCCGCCATTGGCGCCTCGGGCGCCGTCTCGGCCGTGCTGGGCGCATACATGGTCATGCTGCCCAAGGTCAAGGTACGCATACTGTACTTCATATACTACCGCGTAGGCACGTTCCTGATAAGCGCCGTCTTCGCCATCGGATACTGGATAGCGACGCAGGTAGTCAGCTACGTCTCTATCGGGTCCGGGGAGATTTCGGGTGTCGCCTACTCCGCACATCTCGGAGGCTTCGGCTTCGGAGTGGTTGCCGGTGCGATTGCGGCCGTGGTGCTGCGGTCTGTGCGCAAGGGACAAATGGAATCCATGGACAAGGGGCTGCAGGAGAGGGCTTCTGCGCGCCGCGCACCACTGAGTGTCGGCAAGTCCAGGTACACCAGGGGCGCCCGGCGCGGGCGGCGCGAGTTTGAGAAGGCGCAGCCGCCCACTCGGGGTCCGCGGCCGATAACCCACAACTACGTCTCCGAGATTCAGGACACTATCGTGAACCTGCTCGCCCAGGGCAAGAACGAAGAGGTCATCGAGCAGTACCTCTCCTTTGTTCGCAAGTTCAGGTACGCCGCCCTGCCCGCGCTGGAGCAGCTTCGCATTGCGGACCTCTTCCTTACCCGCGAAGAGTACCGCCTCGCACAGGAGGCATACGAGCGGTTCCTTCGCCACTACCCCAGTAACAGGCACGCCGACGAGGTGCGATACAATCTCGCGATGCTCTGCGTCGAGTACACCGAGGACTTCAGCTCCGCCCGGCAACTGCTGAAGGAGCTTCTGCACACCACCGGTGACTCGGTGAAGCGCGGCGAGCTCGAAGCCGAGCTCAAGCGCATAGAAGAGCACTACGCAAAGACCTACGCAGAGCCCGAGGCGGGCGAGGATTCCGGCACGGAAGGCGCCGGGAGATTCGCCGTGTTTCGCCAGTCGGGAGGACAGATAAACATCCCGGAGGCCGGGCGCATCATTGCGGCAATGCTCAAGCTGCCGCTTGCCGATGTGACTACCCGGCTCTTTGCCTGCAGCGGTTTTCTGGCCGATTCGCTCTCGAAGAGCCAGGCGGATGTGCTCGCCCGTGACCTGCAGAAGATGAACATCCCCGTCTTCCTGCTCGAACAGGAGAAGGTCCGACAACTCCCCCAGGTATTCCTCGTCGAAGATGGCGCATTCGGACCGGAGGGCTTTGCCACCGCCATCGAAGGGCAGGTTGAGACCACCCCGTGGGATACCATACTCATGGTCAACGCAGGCGTGATTGAGACCTCGCGCACCAAGGAAGTGCCTCTCGACCCGAGTGTTGACATCGGGCGGCGCTCCGCCATGGGCTTTGGTCCCCGCAAGAGAAAGACAACCCTCGTCACCGACACCCAGCGCCGTATCGTCATGGATGTGCTCGTGGCAGAGCCCTGGCAGCGCTTGCGCATCCAGGAAGGGGTGACGAAGTTCTCGCTGCTGGGCGAGCGCAAGCTCCCCACCGCCCGCGAGAATCTCAAACGCATGGCGCAGGATGTCGTCAGGCATGCGCAGAAGACGTTCGTCGGCGACGCCGTTTCCGCACTCGCCACGCACGGCAACCTCTCGGACTTCGTGTACCAGAACAGGCGCAAGTATGACCTGGCGAATTTCTGGCTCGCGCACAGGGCGCTCTATGACCGGCCTGATTAGTGTAACTCCCGGGGCAGACGCTGCACCGGCTTTTTCTTTCCCGGCATTTTCATCAGGAGAAGCAGAATTGCACCAATTCCCGCCAGTCCGCTCGCAGGTATGGCAACGGCGGCGAACGAGAGCCTGTCCATGAGCAGGCCGACCAGGAGCGATGCGAGGGCAAGCGGCAGCGAAGTGGCCAGGCCCACAACCCCCAAATTCCTGGTCTGCTCGCCCTCCCCTGAGAGCCTCAGCACAATGTTCAGGTGTGAAATCCAGTCCGCCGCCAGGTAGAACCCGGCCGCCGTCATCGCAAGGTAGAAGCCCGCCAGTGTCTGCAGCGCAACTGCCGCGCCGGTCGCGCAGAGCATCAGGGCGGCCCCTGCCGCCGCAATCGCCCTGAAGCCCACCCTGTCGCCGAGCCGGCCGAAAACCAGGTTGCCCGAAGACTGCCCGATGAGAAGAAACACCACAAAGTACCTTACCTGCGCCGCATCGAGCCCGGGCAGTACGTTTTTTGCATGCTTCACGTAGAAGAATACAAGCACCATGTTCAGCGCGATAAGCAGGCGCACCAGCACGTAGCGCCTGAGCTTGTGATTACGCAGGAAAGTCACCACAAACGAGCGAAAGTACGCGCCGGCACGCTTGCGGGGCCTGGCCAGCACGTCACGGCGCTCCTTTATGGGTGCAAAGAACAGGTTGCCCACGCAGACAGCCAGGAACGTCAGAAGGAACAGGAAGGCGTAGTTTTTCGGAAACACCCGACCCGCAAGCAGGAATCCCACGCAGCAGACGGCCCAGGCGCCGAAGATGCACTGCGCGCTGAATATCGTCCCAAACGCCCTGCCCCTCCTGTCCTCCGAGACAACGCGCGAGAGGAAGCTCAGGTACACGGGCAGCAGGAGCCCAAGCGAACACGCGTAGAAGGCCATCACCGGCAGAAAGAAAATCATCGCCGCGGCGTACGAGCCCGGCCCCGGCACGAAGTAGTAGTTGTACACAAACAGTGCCAGCCAGGCAAGCGGCGGCAGGAAGTGAATCAGCATCACCGCCCGCTTCTTCGTGGGAAGATGCTCCGTAAAGTACGCGCTGAACGCCTGCGGCACCGAGCTGCCCAGCACCCATATCGCGCTCAGCACGCCCAGCATCAGGTTGGTGGCGCCCAGGTCCGCCAGGTACGCCGGCAGTACCGCCCGGGCATGGCTGAACGAAAGCCCCACGCCCCAGAATATCTCGACAATGCTCAGGAACAGTACGTTTCTTCTGTGATACTTCGCCGGCCCGCCTGTCACGATGCCTGGACCCCTTAATGTTCGCAGGGCTCATAAACTACCAGAGCACACTGTCCCTGCCAAGATAAAAAGCTGCCCACACCTGTACCTTGACACCACGGCGGAAATGTGTATAAGAACCCAGGAGGACAACGCCGGGAGGGAAACCATGAATATCGGAAGCATCTTCCTGCTGGTGATGGGTGTGAGCCTCGTTGAGAATGCAATCAAGACATCCAGAGAGAGTGCTCCTGACAATTGACGCTCCCAATCAGCAAGACAGAGGCCCGAAAGCGGGGCTGGAAACAGCTCGATATCGTCCTCGTTACCGGCAACGCCTATGTTGACCACCCGTCCTTCGGCGCCGCCGTCATCGGCCGCGTGCTTGAAGCGAAAGGCTTTCGCGTCGGCATTCTCGCACAGCCTGACTGGCGCTCGGCCGAAGTGTTTAAGGAGTTCGGCAGGCCGCGGCTCTTTTTCGGCATTACCGCAGGCACTGTGGATTCCATGCTCGCCAACCGCACGGTAAACCGCCGTCGCCGCAGGAGAGACAATTACGCACCGGGCGGCAAACCCGGACACCGGCCCGACCAGGCGACAATCGTCTACGCCAACCGCGTCCGCGAGGCATTCCCCGGCGTGCCGATTATCCTGGGCGGAATCGAGGCAAGCCTTCGCCGGCTCGCGCACTACGATTTCTGGAAAGACAGGGTCCGGCCCTCAATCCTGCTGGAATCGCGCGCTGACCTCCTCGTCTACGGCATGGGCGAGCGCCAGGCAGTCGAAATCGCGCAGAGACTTGCCGCAGGCGAGCCGGTCGAAGCGCTCACAGACATCCGCGGCACCGCCCTTGTTTCGGAACTCCAACCGGCCGAAGCGCTGGAAATCCCCTCGTTCGATGAGGTGGCTGACGACAGGCGCAAGTTCGCCGAGGCGCACGCGCTCTTTGCGGCCAACCTCGACCCCGTCCGCGGCCGCATACTCGCGCAGGCGCACGGCAAACGGTTCGTCGTGCAGAACCTGCCGCCCATGCCCGCGACCGAGGCCGAGCTTGACGAAATCCACGCCCTGCCCTTTACCCGCCGCTGCCATCCATCCTACGAGAAGCTCGGCGGCGTGCCCGCACTGGAGACGGTACGCACCACCATAACCACCCATCGCGGATGCTTCGCCGACTGCTCGTTCTGCGCGCTCGCGGCCCACCAGGGCAGAATCATCGAGAACCGCTCCGTGGACTCGATTGTCGCCGAGGCGCGCCAAATCGCCCAAGCAGACTGGTTCAAAGGGACGATAAGCAGCGTAGGCGCGCCGTCGGCCAACATGTACGCAATGCGCTGCAAACGAAACTGGCACGAGAAAGGCACCTGCGGCAGGCGCGACTGCCTGCTGCCGAAGCCCTGCCCCAGCCTCGTAAGCGGCACAAAACGAAACCTCGAAGCGCTTCGCCGGGTACGGGAAATCCCGGGCATAAAACACGTATTTGTCTCCCACGGCATCCGCTGCGACCTCGCACTCCAGGAACCGCAGTACCTGCGTGAGCTCGTAAAATACTACATCTCCGGCTACCTGATTGTCGGACTCGAACAGGTCAACGCGCGGGTCTTGCGGTTAATGAACAAGCCGCCGATTGAAGTCTTCGAGAAGTTCGAGAAAGAGTTTGAGAAACTCAACCGCGAGCTTGGCAAGAAGCAGTACCTCGTGCGCTACCTGATACTCGGCCACCCCGGCTGCATGGAGGCCGAGGCGCGTGAGCTCGCCCGCTGGCTGCGCAAAAAGAAGCTCCGTCCGAAGCAGGTGCAGGACTTCTACCCCTGCCCCATGACCGCATCCACCTGCATGTACTACTCCGGCTACGACCCGCGCACAATGGAGAAGGTGCAGTCGCCCCGCAGCGACCGCGACCGCCGCGCACAGCGCCGCATAATTCAACCGCCCCGCAAATAGAAAGCCGCGTCCGCCGGACGGCGGATTCAACCCGCGGATGGTTAGCCGGCGGGCTTGCCCGCCGTGCGATGAGTTCCAGAAGCACCACGCCGTGAGGCGTGGTGAAAGAAGCCGCGGGTTTCAACCCGCGGATGTGCAATCCCGGACTGTCTCACCGAACACCATCCGCGGACTGAAGTCCGCGGCTTTGGAATCCCAACCACTTGACGACGCCCGATTTGTGTTGTATGCTTGAACAGCAGCGAGTTTGTGAAGAAGCTGGGGGAATAGCACGGCTGCGTGCTGCTACTGCTTTACCCACGTGGCGCGGTAGTTGTGTTTCTTGAAAGTCTTTTCGACATCGAATTTCTTGACGCTGCCTTTCTCGAAGCTGATTGCGAAGACTGTAATCTTAAACTCCTCGCCCTTGACCTTGACAGTCTCGTCAGTCTCCTCGTAAGAGGCCTCGACCACGCAGTCGAGCTTCTCGAGGTCCGACTTCAAACTCGCGAGCGAGCCCGGCTTCTTGGTGCGGGGGACCGCCTTGCAGTAAAGAAGCTCTGTTTCGATTACCTGGTTCTCGATGGCCGAGGTTATGCCGTTAAGCGCCTCGCGCGTCTTTTCCAGGTATCCATCGTACTTCTCCTGCTCCTTTTCCTTGCCCCTGTACCTGGCGAGCTTCTTGAGGTACTTCTCCAGGTCCTTGGAATGCTTGTTAGCCTGCGCCTGCCTGGCCTTGTCCTTCATCCTCCTGAGCTTGAGCTTCAGGAACTTGCAGGTGCCCAGGGCCGATTCCACTTC
>DAOVDS010000323.1 GCA_030669415.1 bacterium | reverse complement strand
GTGGACCAAGGAGATAGAGGACGAGTTCCGCAAGGACCTGAAGGGCACGTTCAAGGAGCGTTTCATCGGTTATGCGAACAAGCTTTCGGGCGTGCTGGGCCGGTCCTACAAGATGCTGATAAAGGGCCTGATAGACGAGTTTGACAAGCTCAGCGAGGGATTGGCGAACAAGGTGAAGGCGGACCCGGAGGGCGTGAGTCTGCCGATGAACCTGATAACGGATGAGGAGGAGGGTCGCGAGCGCGAGTACAAGCTGGCGACGTATTTCCAGATATTCGACGGTCTCAAGAAGCACTACGAGAGCGCCGAGTCACTCCTTGGCTCCGAAGAAGAGTAGAGAAGACGGCTTTTGACTGAGAGGTTGGCTTATCATGGCTTCGGGCAACTGTTTCGCCTGCGGTTCGGCGCTTGAAGTGAAGAGCCCGGGCAGGGCCGACTGCACTAACCGAACGTGTCCGGGAGGCAGGGCGTTCTCGTTCTGCGGCTTCTGCAAGCAGTATTCTTTCTCGCTCGAAAAGGCCTACTGCTTCAACCCGGACTGCCGCATGTTCAACATAAAGAGGACAGACTGCCCGATATGCAACCGCATGAGCGTGATATCCGTGCACGGGCGCCCTCTGTGCATCAACAGGGACTGTTCATCCAACCGCAAGATAGTCACCGAGTGCTTCTTCTGCCACAACCGCTCATTCCTGAACAGCCCGGGCGCCATGTTCTGCACGAAGGGCGACTGCGCCTATCTGCTTCAGACGGTGCACAAGTGCTTCGCCTGCGGCGAGCTCTCTTTCGATGTGTCGCAGAACGCCTGCAAGAACGAGGAGTGCCAGTACTTCAACGTGGAGATGGCCGCGTGCGAGAAGTGCCACGAGACGGCCTTTGTCGTCGAGGAGGGGCACAGCGAGTTCCAGCGCTGCATAAACGAGAGCTGCGAACTCAACAAGCCCGGCACGGCGCAGAAGCCGGTAGGCGAGCTCAAGGCCAAGCAGCTCGAAGGGATGATTAGAGACACGCTGGCGCTGCCGATTGACATGATATCACGCGGCGCGCCACCGGAAGCTCCCCCGCCCGAAGAGCTGGCACCAGCCCCCCTGGAGGAGCCCCCGCCGCCCGCGGAGATGGAGGCGCCACCGCCGGAGGAGCTGGCATCCGCACCGCCCCTGCCTGAGCCGCGGGCCACGCTGGACGTTCCCGAGAGTGAAACCCCGCCCGCCCCCGCAGAGGTCCCGGCACCCAAGCCGGAGCCTGAACCTGAGCCGGAACCCCCACCGGCACCTGAGCCAGAGCCGGCACCCGCACCGGCTCCTGCACCTGAGAGGCCGCTGGACGAGCTGGTGGTGGATGAGCCCGAGTTCGAGAAACTCGAGCAGCCGGAGCCTGTCACCTCGGCGCCTTCAGCCGCGGGAATGGATGCCGGCGAAGACCTCAACCTGCTCGGCGGTCCGAGCCTTGCGTCCGAACTGGAGAGCGAGGACACCGGCGGGGAGTTCGAGGCCGAAGCGTCCGCGAGGGAAAGCGCGCCGGAGCCTGCACCTGAGCGCCGCTCGGCGTTCTTCGACGAGGCGCCCGCGCAAAGGGCGAGGGGCCGCACAAGCTTCACCGTGAGCGGGGCGATTCCCTCGATTTCGGAGGTCTTCGAGTTTGTCAGCGAGCACATTCTCAAGGATGCGAAGGGGCAGAGGTACCCGCTCTACCTGGTTATCGGCCTCTCCGGAAGCGGCAAGACCACCTACCTCACCATGCTCGGCGACATCCTCGCCAACAAGTCAATGAAGTACTACTTCCCCTACGAGGGAGTTGATGTCAAGCGGACCGTCATTGAAGATATCTTCGAGAAAACCGGCGCAGCATCGAGAAGCGCCAGCCCCAAGCTCCTCGATGCGCTAAAGATGAGGGTAAAGGACCTCGTCTACGACTTCGCCCAGAAGCACTACGCCGACTACATCGGCAAGATGCAGTGGTCGCCCGCGACAGCCCGCGAGCGCAAGGATATCGAGTCCGCCAGCGAGGTCTCGACATACTTCCTCGTGACGGAGCTTCGCAAGTACAACCGCACAATCGCAAAAATCGTCACAATAGAGACCTCCGGCGAGGACTACGAGGAAATCATCAAGGGCATAATGCAGTACAAACAGGCTGAAAAGAGCGGCAGCCCGCTGCAGAAGGTCCTTATCGAGATGATGGACCACGCGCAGGGGTTCGTCGTGCTTGTTGACCCTGCGAACGAGGGCAACGACTCGCTCTACCAGAACCTCTTCCTCGTGCTCAAGGAGTCGCTCGAGCCCAGAGCGCTCAATAGCCTCAGCAATCACGTAAGGAACAGGATAGAGAAGCTCACCCAGGATGTCGGCTCCAAGATGGAGCAGGACGACATGCGCCAGGCCATTGCACAGATGAAGAAGGCCCGCGAGCAGAAGGAGCGCAGGCAGAAAGAAATCGAGCAGACCAGGAACAAGCTCACCCAGCGCCTCACACAGCTTGGCAAGCGCTTCGAGAAAGAAGGGCTCGACATGCTGCTGGGCGAGGAGGGCGACTTCCTGCGCAAGCTGGAGAAGATATTCGCCACACTCTCACCCGAGGCGGCCGCAGCCGTCAAGAAGAAGGTCGAAGAGCGACAAGAAGACCCCAAGGTGCTCAAGAGCTATTTCTCCGGCATGATTCGGGAAAGCCTGAAAAACACCGGCGCAATAGCGGAGTTCCAGTACAAGCTGCACCACCAGGAAGACGCGGGCATGGAGAAGGCGGGCGAGCTTATCCGGCGCGCCATGAAGGAAGTCTACCAGGAGCTCTCAATCCCCGCCTCCTTCCGCCTCGAGCTCGACGACGACCTCGCCGCCGACAGGCCGGTCAAACGCTTCCAGAACCTCAAGTACCTCGCCATCGCCGTCACCAAGAGCGACATGTACCCCATTATCTACCCGCCGGAGAAGTACCCCGCCAAGAAGCTCGCCAGGTCCAAGCGCCACCTCGAAGCTGTCGAGAACTACCTCAGACTCTGCGACGGCGAAGTCCGCTACTACAATACGTCCGCCACTGGATACGCCGTCCTGAAAGATACCCTCTTCTACCCCGGAAAGGAGAATACGCACAGCCCCATAAATATCGTCGAGCCGATTTTCGACATGCTGCGCATAACATAAGAGGAACCCGGTGCCCGACATGGCAAAACTCACGCTTTACCACCACGTCTATACCTCGATAAGCGGCTATAAGACTGTCTACGTATCGCCGGAGCTCAAGCCCGATGTCGTGCGCGCACTCGAAGCATTCTCCGATACCCTCTACCCCAGGGTCAGGCAGCACACCCTGCGCTCCCTCTACCACCCCTCCCCGGACCACATCTGCATCTCGCGCGTCTTCCGCTCCAGCGCCGACCACGCCGGACGCCGGCGCTCCTGCGTCCATAACATCCTCTTCTCCAAGTCAGAGCTGCTCGACCTGCGCTACGTCAACCCCTTCGCCTTCCCCGAGTCCCTGTTCCTTAAAACCGCACCCGAACCGGCGCAGGTGCTTTCCCTCAAGCGCACGCTCCCCAGACACCTCGACCTGGGCTCGCCCTCGCCCGACGACCTCAAAATCGACGAAAACATCCTCAACGCGCCTGTGGCCCAGACAATCTTCTCCGCCGTTATCTCGAACCACGACATGGCTATCATTGCCCCCGCGTTCGACTGCTACAGCTTCCTCGCAACGGCGGGCGATATGCTTCCGCCCTTCCTGAGGCTCTCCACGGCGGTTGTCGCCGGCACAATCTACCGCTCCACCTACACCGACGGCGCCACCGTCTACTCGCTCGAACCCGGGTTCGACATCCACGCCCTCAAGAACGAAGGCGTCATCACCTACGACACCACCTCGGGCCACACGGCCAACCTGCCCGCGCCCAACCGCTACTTCGCCTTTGTAGCCTCGAACCTCACCGAGGATGAAAGCCCGCCTGAACCGGACATCCCCGAAGCCGCACCGCAAGGCGGGCCCATTTCCACCACGCTTGACCTCTCCAGCGGCATCCTCGGCCCTGCCCCGCAGGCCCCAAGCCAGCTTTCCGGCCCGGAGAAAGTCCGCAGGCTCGTCGCACTTGTCCACCGATACCCCATCGCCAGGATAGCTTCAAACGACATGTACCACAACCTCGTGAAAGCCTTCAAGGCGACATCACACTGCTTCAAGGACGACGGCTCCGTGGATGCCATGTGCGACGTCAACGCGATTCTGAAGTACCTGCTCGCATTCTACCAGGCCGGCTACACCCATATCGTGCTCGACACCCTGCGCTGGGCATTCGGCGACCTCGAGGCAAAGGGCGAGCTCACAAGCTCCGGCGACATCCTCAAGCAGCTCGAAGCCTCGCTCGAAGACAGCCAGGTCCAGCCCGCGCAGAAGGAAGCCGCTATAAACCGCCTCGCCTCCTGGCTCACCCGCACCTACACCAAAACTTGAACGCATTTGCCCGCGTGGTGGAATGACAAGCCCCGTCGTTCACGGCGGGGGTATTTAGCGGGCGGGTTTTTCTCCACTGCCCGCCGTGGGATAGGAATAATTTCAAAGCCCCACCAGTTACTGGTGGG
>DAOVDS010000380.1 GCA_030669415.1 bacterium | reverse complement strand
TGGTGAGGGTATCACCGGGCAGGATGCTCAGAAGCGTGTCTGCCTCAAGCCATTCGTCGGTGCCGAGGCGTTTCACCTTGACCTCACCGGCAAGGCTGCCGACCTTCGCAAGCACTGTCGGCTTCTGAGGCTCGGGCACAGACTGCTGGGGCACTGCACGCTCGGGCTCCTGCTCAGGCTCAAGCGCTTTTGCGACAGGCTGTTTTTCAGGACTTTCCGGTTTCTCCTGCGGCTGACCATCGTGCTCTTCTGCCAAGACAGGCTCCTCGTCAGGTAGTTCCACGGGGAGTCTTCTCTGGTCCGGAGGTACTTGCCATTCACCCGGTGTCTTGTCAACAAACTGCGTTCTTTCAGGTTGAACCTGTTCCCTGGCCTGAATACCGGTGGGTTTCTTCTCCACACGCTGAACAGGGCCCACGATTGCATAGAGCAGCAAAACAACAAACACTGCCGCTACAGCGGCTGCCGCCGCCACCTTCGCCCAGAAGTAGGGGGGGCGAATGCGCGAGGCCACTGCCGCGTAGAGGTCGCGCGAGGGCTCTGTATCTTCGAGCAGCCCGGTCAGGCGCACCACCTCCCGCATGCGCGAGAACTCGGCGGCGCACTGCGGGCATTTGACGATATGCTCTCGAATCGCCCGCGCAGCCCCATTGTCGCACTCGCCGATTGCGAGGGAGTAAAGCTGCTCTCGTATCTGTGCGCAATCGGCCATCTCAGTTACTTCCCGATGAGTCGCCTGGCAAGCTGTCTCGCCGCCTCAGTGACTCTTCTTTCAACAGTCCGGGGCGATATGGAAAGCACCTGTGCAATCTCATCGTAGGTGAGCCCTTCGTAGCGGCTGAGCACAAACGGAATTCGCTGTTCTTCAGGCAGGGAACTGATGGCGTCCCGAAGCTTCTCCTGCAGCTCTGAGCTTTCCGCCAGGGCGCCCGGGTCAATATGGGGGCCTGTGTCCGGCACTTCACCAATCTCTGCTGCGCCTGCCTGGGACTGGTATTTCCTGGTCTGCGAGTGGCTGATCCAGCAGTTCTTGCCAATCTGGAAAAGGTATGTCGAGAACTTGCCCGCGCCGGGCCTGAGGCTGTGCCGGGAGCGCCAGAGGCGCAGGAAGGTCTCCTGGAGGAGGTCCTCCGCAAGCGCCTGATTGAAGCAGAGCTTATGGAAGAAGTTGAGCAGGCGGTGTTCGTATTTCCTGAACAATTGCTCGAACGCGGCAGAGTCACCTGATTTGACCCTTTCTGTCAAGTAGTTGTCGTCAGGCTGCACAGGTCTCTTGCTCCACCCCGTAATACCGGTCCAACGCACCTGCCCCGCCAGAAAAAAACAATAAATCTCCTGACAGGTTATCCGGGCGCATTTGCCGCGCTGAAGATAACAGCCCCAGAAGCAAGATTCAAGAACGATGAGCGCCGAGGTTGACAGGAGCCAACCGGCATGAAGTTGCGTCCTATTTGCCTATGCGAAGCGAATCGAAGAAATCGCAGTATTTCTTGCGAAGGTTCTTACCCACCTTGATTTCCGTGTCGATTACGAGGTGCTTGTCTTCCTTCGCCTTGTAGAGAGGCCACCTGGGCATATCGGCGCCGTTGGGGTCGCCGGTCTTCGCGAAGCGTGTCCAGTAGCCCATGATGTCTTTCGAGATTTTCCTGTCGGCATCCTTGTAGCCACGCAGCACCGGGTGTGTGCCAAAGACGTAGGTAATCTCAAACCCGTGGAAGCAGCCGAAGCCCAGCCTCTCGGCCCACGGCAGCGTGCGTGTGAAATGGTAGAGATACGTCTTGTTGCCCGCCCCGGCGTGGGCACGTGCCGTGCGGCGGGCACTGACGACAAAACTGTCTCCCAGCATGTCGCTGAACGCCTTCTTGGCGGAGGCGTTGTCCTTGACCCCGTAGAGCTTGAGCGCTTCCTCGACCTTCTTCCTGTCTTTGAGGAACAGGCTCAGAAACACGCGAAGCTTCGGCAATGTGTTTATCCTGACCCTACTGGTGAATATGGTGCCCTCATCCTTGTTTGTGCCGGTTAACAGCGGCACCTTCGCCCCCCTGCCCGACTTGATTATGTCCAGAGGCGAGTCCGGCAGCACGTGCCTGTCTATGCACACAGGCACTGCCGAACCCGGCAGTGTGATTCTGCTCTTGTCCGCCTCGAGGATTTCCTGCCAGGACTTCCTGCGAAGCTGCACAATTGCATCATTGAGCTTGGTCGCCCCGAGACTCTTTGCATACTTGACGCCCTTGGCCTCGGCGCTCTTGGAGTGTTCCGAGTCCTTCTTGAGGTAAGCCAGGCTTGGCGAAGCGCCGCCGCTCTGCGCAATACCGCGGTGGAACAGGCCCCGGGCAAGCGGGCACGCAATCAGCAAACACACGCTCACCGCGCCGGCAGACTCGCCGAAGATTGTCACATTTCCCGGGTCGCCGCCGAACTTCGCGATATTGTCCCTCACCCACTTTAGCGCGAAAATCTGGTCCATCAAGCCATAGTTGCCGGATGTGTTCTTCGGTGATTCCTTCGAGAGCGCCGGGTGCGCCAGAAAGCCGAAGACACCCAGCCTGTAGTTGATTGTTACGACAACCACCCCTTCCTTGGCCAGGTTGGCCCCATGGTAGGGCGCCATCGAGCCTGAGCCGATTATGAACCCGCCGCCGTGAATCCACACCATTACCGGAAGCTTGTCGCTTTCGGTCTTCGCCGGTGTCCAGACATTGAGGTACAGGCAGTCCTCATCCATCTTGCCGAGCCCCTTCGACACTTCATCCTTGTGCTGCGGGCAGGATGGCCCGAACTCTCTGGCCGGCCTGGGTTCCTTCCAGGGCTTGTGCGCCCGGGGCGGCTTCCAGCGCAGCTTGCCCACCGGTGCCGCCGCGTACGGTATGCCTTTGTAACTGCGCACGCCATCCTTCACTTCCCCGGTAATTGGGCCTGATTTCGTCTCAATGGGGTCTTTGATTTGCGCCGCTTCAGTAGTCGGCTCATCACCATTGTCGCAGTACGCAGTAGCCAGTAGACAGTAGTCGGCAGACAATAGACAGCAGACAGCAACAAGGAAGACTGCAAACGATTTCTGTCGAGTAGACATAATATGGTCTCCTTCGTTAGGTATACTTTGTGTTCCCTGTTACTCTTCCCTTTCGGTCTCAAGAGTGTCACAAGATTCAACCATGTAAGGAGACTTCAATGCCCCTCACAGAACCGTACGTGCGGAT
>DAOVDS010000382.1 GCA_030669415.1 bacterium | reverse complement strand
CAACTGCATTGACCGCCACCTCGAAAAGAGCGCCGACAAGACTGTAATTATCTCCGAAAGAGACGAAGGCCCCTCGCGCAAGGTAACATACGCCGAGCTTAACCGCGAGGTCTGCCAGCTTGCCAACGGCCTCAAGTCCCTGGGTATTAAAAAAGGTGACTTCGTTGGAATCTTCATGCCGATGGCGCCCGAGATTGTCTCGGCTTTTTTCGCCTGCCTGAAAATCGGCGCTGTAGCCATACCCGTATTCTCGGGTTTCGGCGCGACCGCGCCTGCGACAAGGCTCGACGATGCCAGGGCGAAGGTCCTCTTCACCGCCGACGGCACCACCCGGCGCGGCAAGAAAGTGACAATCAAGAACGAGGCGGACAGGGCGCTTGAAATGGTCAGCTCGATTGAAAAGGTGATTGTCCTTCGCCACGCCGGTATTGACGTGCCTTTCACGGAAGGTCGGGATATCTGGTGGGATGACTTCATTGACGGCCAGTCCACTGAATGCAAAACAGAGGTGCTCGAAGCCGAGGAGCGCGCCATCACCATCTACAGCTCAGGCACAACCGGAAAGCCCAAGGGTACTGTCCACACCCACGCCGGCGCGCTCGCCCAGTGCGCCAAGGAGCTGGGTTACAACTTCGACGTCAAGCCGGAAAGCATATTCTTCTGGGTAACTGACATAGGCTGGATGATGGGGCCGTGGGAGATGATTGGCGTGCAGTTCCATGGCGGCACCTACGTGATATTCGACGGCGCGCCCAACTACCCGGAGCCCGACCGGCTCTGGAAGCTGATTGAGGACAACAAGGTGGACACCCTCGGTATCTCGCCGACTGCGATACGGATGTTTATCACCTACGGTGAGGAGTGGGTCAAGAAGCACGACCTCTCTTCCCTGAAGTACCTTGGCTCGACAGGCGAGCCGTGGGACCCGGAGTCCTACATGTGGTTCTTCAACGTCGTGGGCGACGGGCGCTGCCCCGTAATCAACATCTCGGGCGGCACCGAGATTATCGGCTGCCTGCTCGCACCGCTTCCCATACACCCGCTCAAGCCCTGCTCGCTCCAGGGCCCTGCCCTTGCGATGGACATCGATGTCTTCGATGAGGAAGGCAAGCCGGTGCGCGGCGCCGTCGGACACCTTGTCTGCAAGAAACCCGGCCCCAGCATGACAAAAGGGTTCCTGGGCGACCCGGAGCGCTACATCGAAACCTACTTCTCGCGCTGGCCTGATGTCTGGTACCACGGTGACTGGGCCGACGTTGACGAGGATGGGTTCTGGTACCTGCGCGGGCGCTCCGACGACACTATCAAGGTCGCCGGCAAGCGCACAGGCCCTTCCGAAATCGAGTCGGCGCTTATCGAGCACTCGAGCGTCGTCGAGGCGGCCGCAATCGGGGTTCCCCACGACATCAAGGGGCAGACGGTTGTCGCCTTCGTCGTGCTCAGGCCGGGAGACGAACCGACCGAAGAGCTTCGCCAGGAGCTCAGCGACCTCGTCGTAAAGCACCTGGGCAAGACGCTTCGCCCCGAAAAGGTGCTCTTCGCGGGCGCGCTGCCGAAAACGCGCTCCGCGAAAATCGTCCGCGGCGCTATCCGCAAGAAACATCTCGGCCTCGATATGGGAGATACTTCCTCTATCGAGAACCCCGAGTCGCTCGACGAAATCGCAAACGCAAAATAGTACCAAGCCCCGCCGTTCACGGCGGGGGTGTTTGGCCGCGGCCCCACAGGGGCATTTGAGGCCTGCAACGCGTATGACTTCGTTGAAAGGAGCAGTCTGGTGAAGGCATCCGTGCGACCGGACAGGCAGAAGCTATCAGACTTCTGCCGCAGACACCATATTCGCAAGCTGTCCCTGTTCGGGTCGCTGGTGAGCGGGGATTTCGGCCTGGACAGCGATGTGGATGTGCTTGTTGAATTCGAGCCGGACCATACACCGGGGTTTTTCAACCTTTTCAGGATGGAAGAAGAACTCTCCAAACTCTTCGGCGGCAGAAAAGTTGACCTGAGAACTCCGCAGGATTTGAGCCGATACTTCCGCGACGAAGTTATGAAATCAGCCGAGGTGCAGTATGTCGCAGAATAGCCTCGTGAAAATACGCCACGCGCTGGACGCGACGAAGAAAGAGATAACTATCCAAAGGGAGGCGAGTAAGTGCCAACGGAAGCCGAGTTAAGGTCAGCAGCAGGCCAACTTCGCTCTATTATGAGAAACTTGCAGTCCAACGAGGATGCTGACGCAGCCAAGGTAATTGCCGCAAGAGACGAGGTTTTGGCACGTTTTCAGCCAGTATTTTCTCCTGAAAACGTCCAGACTGTCACGGAAAAGGATTTCAAGGACTTTCTGCACTTCAGAAATAATCAGCACTGGACCGGGCTTGACAGGGGAGTATCGGCTATTACGGCCAACATGGAGCGGCTGAAAAAAGCTCTCTTAATACTTGTTGATGAATCTCGTCCAATTCAAGAGAGACTAGACCAATTGCGGCCGAGGGCTGGTGACCCCTTCTGCCCGAAATTTGGGCGCGCCACTATTACTGCAATACTACTCGTTGCTTACCCGGAAAAGTACGGTGTGCTGAACGGAACCTCTGAAGCTGCTATGAAACTGCTCAACATCTGGCCGCAGTTTGAGCGGGGTACATCGTTTGGTGAACAATACGTCGCGGTCAATGAAATCCTGCTTCGACTTAGCGGAGAACTGAATACAGACCTGTGGACCCTCGATGCCCTCTTTGAGCCAGTCAACAAGACTACACCTCCTCCGCCTGAGCCTCCAATCGAAGCGGCCCGTGTTACGCCGCGACCTCCCCTTGAGAGTTACCTTCACGAATTCTTAAGGGATTACTGGGAAAGAACCTCATTATCGCAGGAATGGAGCCTCTATGAAGAGGATGGTGAGCTGTTAGGATTCAAATACAACACTGCCAAAGTGGGGGAGATCGACCTCCTTGCACGTCACAGGACAGAACCCAAATGGCTTGTAGTCGAGCTTAAGCGCGACCAGTCGAGTGACCAAACGGTTGGTCAGGTGCTTCGATATATGGGTTGGGTCAAGGAATCACTTGCAGGCCCTGACGAAACGGTGCATGGAATTATAATCTGTCACGCAACTGACGAGCGAATACGGTATGCTCTGATACACACTTC
>DAOVDS010000142.1 GCA_030669415.1 bacterium | reverse complement strand
CGCAGGAGCCACCCGGACGCCCCGGCCGAGATATTTGCCGACGCGGGCGACCTGACTCTTGAAGAGCAGATATTCCTCGCCGACGCAGGCGTCAGCCTCAAGGAATTGAGCGACGCTCGGAAAGAAGCTTTGCTGAAAAAGGCAAAAGGCTTCTCGGAACGAGACAAGATGAAGAAGCTGTCCGAGAAGTTGGCGGATAAGGACGGTCTGAACAAAATGGAACGGGCTGCGCAGCAGGCATCTGAAAGCACGCGGGCCGTACCGGGAGCCCAGAAGCAGCACGCAGGTGAGTCGGCGGGACCACACGGCGCGCAACCCAAGAAGGCGCCGCCGAAAGATTCGGAGGGGTTGTCAGTCCCGTCTACTCCGAGAGCCTCAAAAGCACAGAAGAATGAGGACAAGAAGAAGGGCGATACCAGCTCCTGGGAAGCGAATAAAGAGGCCCCTGTCTCGGGGGCTGGGCGCGGCGGCGAGCGCGACCCGGGTACCGACACTAAACCAGAGAAACCGGATTCTCCCAGCCGCAGACGCATGGGACAAACAAAAAAGCCCCTGGCAGAAAGCGCACGCAGGAAGGCCGAGCCGGCCACTTTCGGAGACGAGGAGGAAGGGGAAAAAGAGGAAGAAAGTATCCCGGAGGAAGAGAGCGAAGGCGCACCCACAAGCAAGGAGCTGACCGCTGCAAGGAAGAACTTCCTTGCCATGCAGCTCTACTACAGGGCTGTGGCGAAGCTTGAGAAGAGCGAGCCAAGCCGCCAGACTCTGGAGGAAGTGGCCAGGGACCTGCAGAAAGCGCTGGAGTACAACCCTGACTTCAGCCGTGTCAGGACAAGACTGGAGCAGGTGCTCAAGGAGCTCGCCAAAGGCGAGAAATAGAACACTGCCCCAAATCACAGGCACTCGAAAGTCCCGGGAATACCCGGGACTTTCTCATCGGGTGGGAAATGCTTCTTTTTCTTGCAAAAAAAGAGAGAACCGATTAGTGTGCAAGTTTGTCTAAGTATTAGAGTTGATTGAGGAGAAGACGGGATTCCAAGGGACAGATAATAACGGAGTAGTATTATGGCTCCAGAGTCGAGAAAAGACCTGTCAGGCACGCAGCTTCACGGTTACGTGATAGAGCGCCTGATAGGCAAGGGCGGTATGGGCGAGGTGTACGAAGCGTACGAGGCGACGCTTGACCGGAAGGTAGCGCTGAAGGTGCTGCCTTCGCACCTTTCGGAGGACGAATCTTTCACTGCGCGGTTTCTGAGGGAGGCGCGTTCAGCGGCGAAGCTTGAGCACCCGGGGATATGCCCGATATACGCGGGAGGCGAAGCGCAGGGTGTGTACTTCATAGCGATGCAGTACATAGAGGGTGAGACGCTTGGCGAGGTGCTTGAGGACCATGGTTCGCTGCCGGTGGAGCAGGCGCTGCTGATAACGCGCCGTGTGGCGGACGCGCTGAACTTTGCGCATGGCCAGGGGTTTATTCACCGTGACATAAAGCCGGACAACATCATGATAGACCGGGAAGGCCGGGTGAAGGTAATGGACTTCGGCCTTGCCCGCACGACGAGGATGGATGCCCGGATGACGCAGACGGGTATGTATGTAGGCACGCCGGAGTATTCCTCGCCGGAGCAGTGTGAGACCCTGGACCTTGACGGCCGCTCGGACATATACTCGCTTGGCGTAGTTCTGTACGAAATGCTCAGCGGCACAGTTCCGCACAGGGCAGAGACGCCCTATGCGCTGTTTACGAAGATATGCACCGAGGTGCCGGCGCCGATACAGGAGCTCAGTCCCCAGTTGCCGGACAGCGTGGCTTCGATAGTGGACAGGATGCTTGCGAAGGACCGGGAGGAGCGCTACGGCAGTGCGGGCGAGTTGATAGTATCGATAGACGCGGCGCTGCGGACGCTCAACATAGACAGCACGGCTGAGACTGCGGCTGTGCCGGTGCCGGGACTTTCCTCATATACGACAGAGCGCCTTGACGAGCGGGCCGAGGCGGTTACCAGGCGTGCCCGGTCGTACAAGAAGAAGAGGTCACTTGCGCCGGTGATAGCGATTGTGATAGCGGTTGGTGTAATAGGGATATGGTTTGCACTGGCGCTGAGTAGCCGCAATGGCGGCAAGCCTGAGAAGATAGGTGCGGCACCGATAGTGCAGCCTGAGCCGGTTACGCTGCAGGAGCCGGTAAAGGACCCGGAGCCGATCAAGCAGACAGTGATAGACAGGCCGCAGCCTCCCAAGGAGATGGTAGGTCCGAAGGAGGGGTTGGCGATAGCGACGCTTCTTGTGTGCGATTTCGTGAACAGCAACAGGAACCCGGAAATAGAGTGGATGCGCATAGGCGTGGCAGACATGTTCATAACAGACCTTGCGCAGTGTAAGTTTTTGCAGGTAGTATCGCGGGAGGAGCTTTCGAGGCTTCTTGCCCGTCTGGGTCAGACGCAGGAAGAGGCGTTGAGGGATTTGAAGCTGGTTTTGGGTGAGCTGAACGCGGAGCTGGTGCTTACAGGCAGCATAGTGAAGATTGGCTCGAACGTCAGGATAGACATCCAGCTTCTGGAGGGTTCTACGGGGAGGATACTTCACACGGAGCGTGCTCTTGAGCAGGAGGAGGAGTTCCTTGAAGCGATAGACAGGCTTTCGAGCTCTCTGAGGACGAGCATAGCCCAGGTGGTGCGCAGGAGCCACCCGGACGCCCCGGCCGAGATATTTGCCGACGCGGGCGACCTGACTCTTGAAGAGCAGATATTCCTCGCCGACGCAGGCATCGATTTTGTGAAAGAAAACGCTCCGCGAATCGCCACTTTGCGAAGGATAGCGAGGGAGCTGTCAAAAACAGGTGAACGCAACAATGGTGCTATGAGGAAACTAACGGAGAACCTGGGCAAGGGCGCGCCGCGGCCCGAGCAGGCACCCGCTGCCGCGGAAGGCGTTGGCAGCGCTCAGAAACGAAAACAGCGCGGAAGTAAAGAGCAGAAGGAATTCAGCCGGGCAAAACGGTATGGCGGCGGCAAGGGGAAAGAGGAAGCGGAAAAAGAGGGCGGGGGCGCTGGCGGCGCGTCCGGACGAACTCGGGACGAGACTGCCGATAAGAGCAAGGCAAAACCAGGCAAGATTGCAGCACCAAGGGAACCTGCCGACCTCGGTGCCGGCGAGGATTCGGAGGAAGCTGAGCCTGATGAGGCTGCTTCGGCAGACAGGCGCGAACAGCGAGCTGACAAGATGCATGGAGAGGGCGCGCCGCCACCAGCGAAGCCGGCACCGCTGGCAGATGCAGCCGAAGCCAGGCGGACTGCGGGGCTGGAGAAAGCAGATGGAAGTCAGAAGCTGACCCCTGCCAAGAGGAACTTCCTTGCCATGCAGCTCTACTACAGGGCGATTGCGAAGCTTGAGAAGGGGGAAGACAGCCCTGAGGCCCTCGCGGATGCTGCCAGAGACCTGGAGGAATCGCTCAAATACAACCCGAGCTTCAAACGCGCGCAGCAGAGGCTTGAGCAGTTGCTGAAGCAGGCGGAAGCCAAGAAGTAGAAGGATATCCCGGAAATAGCGGTCAAAAGAATCCCGGAGAAACTCCGGGATTTTTTTTGGAGAATTCAAAGAATTTTGCAGAATAGAGCAAGAAAGCTGTGAATACTGCGTCTTGACTAACGGATTGGACAGGAGGAAGAAACGCTGTGGAATGCAGTAATATAAGACGGAGCTTATCAGCCTACCTTGACGGGGAGTTAAAAGGCGGCGAAGCTGCGCAGATTCGAGCACACCTGGCGAAATGCTCATCATGCCGGGCCGAGCTGCATTTCCTTGAGCGCCTGTCGGCCGCTACGACTGAAGCATTCTCTCAGGCACCATTCGACAAGGGACTTGTCAACAGAACCTTCGTGAAAATAAAGGAGCGTGAGGCTATCGCCAAGCGCTCATTTGCTTTTGGAAAGCTCGTCTTCGCGGCCGCCTCAGTGCTGGCAGCCGTGGCGATTGTGCTCCTCGCTTCCAACTACGTGAGCGACACCGGACGCGGTGGTCCAGCGGCTCTTGCGGTGGGTACTGGCGGGTCGGCGTTCGTCAGGCACGCAGGCTCTTCGGCTTGGCGAAAACTGGGACTGGGCGACAGGCTCTACAGCGGCGACGTGCTCAAGAACGCTTCCACGGGATTCGTCTCTCTGAGGACCCCGGGAGGCAGCAAACTGGTCCTCAATCACGACACAAGCGTCCAAATGGGCGCCGACCCGCCCACCGCTACTTGCGAGCTTATCTCTGGAGAGGTGTTCGTCGAAGTCAACAACGAACCCTTCCGCATTCTGTGCGACGGCGCAACCGTGACTGTCAACGGCACAAGCTTCTCGGTCCGCAAGGATTTCGGCAAGGCGGTTGTGACTGTTCTCAAGGGACTGGTAACCTGTGCTTCAGGCAGGGTGCAAGTCAAGATAGGTGCAGGACAGCAGTCAGTTGCACTGGCGGGCCGTGCGCCGTCTGAACCGGTGAGCATCGATACGACCAGGGCGCTCAACTGGCGCCTCCGGGCGGCTGCGGCGTCTGTGACCCCGGCGGCCAGTGTACCGCCGGCTGTGCGCCGGCCTGCACCATGGATACCGGTTGGTGCCGGTGGCGACCTTCCCTATGACCAGCCGCTCGAACCGCCCAAGAGAAGAGACAAGTAGCTCCAGTATCTGGTTACATCCCTGCACTGTGATTCTGCACTTCGAGGCTATTCGATGTTGATGGTGACTGTCGGACATGTTCTGCCGCGACTGTCGGTGAGCCCGAACACGTGTCGTCCGCGTTGAAGCTGCCAGCGCACATCGCCGCCTCTTGCACTAACGAACTTCTTGCCATCGACGTGCCATGTTACAACTTCCTCCGGCGGACAGTCGCACCTCAGCGTGATTGTCTGGAGTTCCCTCTCGACGTCAGGGTCTATGACAAACACCTCCCTGTTGGCCGGGCTTGTGATTGAAAGCAGGTCGCCGCTTGAGCACGCTTCTGTTTCCATCCCCTGGTCCGCGAGCCAGCGGCGGTAACCGCAGTCCAGCCGGCCCAAGTGCACCGTGCATTCTTCGCCGTGAAGCCTGCATTGCTCGCTGGGTTGGGCATCTCTATGGAAGTACTCGCGTACCCTGCACGGGCAACCTGCGCCTGCCTTGCAGCCGGATAGCGCGCAGATTTCACACTCGACGATTCCTGCAGGAGTCTCAAACCAGGTCGGCGTTGAATCGGCGTAGAGCGCGTGAATTACGTCGCGCAGTATGGGCCCCGCGCCAGTGATTCCCGACGACTGTCTGAGCGGCTCGCAGTTGAAGTTGCCCACCCAGACAGCGACCGTGTGCTCGGGTGTGTAAGCGAGCGCCCAGTTATCCCGGCTGTCGTGGCTTGTGCCTGTCTTGACGGCGACACTGAAGGGGAACACGAAAACGCCCGAGTGTCCAAAAGCCATGCGACTGGCGGCCCGGTCGCGGAGGATGTCACTTATCATGAAGCACGTATCTTCGCTGAACACCTCGCGCTCCGGCCTGCCCTGGATGGGTTTAAAAAATGGTGAGGGCGTCAGGCAGTTGCCCTTCCTGGCCAGTGTCGAGTACGCGCCGGCCAGCTCAAGCAGGGTTACGCCCGCGTTACCGAGAGCCAGGCCCAGGCCGTACTCGTCCGGTGTTCTGTCCACGTGTTGGAAGCCGAGGTCTTTCAGCTTCGTCCAGAACGAGCGCAATCCGGCGCGGTTCACCGCCGCTACCGCTGGAACGTTGAGCGAATTCGCAAGTGCCACGCGCAGGCGTACAGGCCCGTAGAAGCGCCGGTCGTAGTTCGTCGGTGTGTAAGTGCCGGCGCCGCTACCATAAGTATGGGGCACGTCCGCGACAACGGACGCAGGGGTAAAGCCTCTTTCCAGCGCAAGGGCGTAGGCGAACGGCTTGAGTGTGGAACCCGGTTGGCGCACGGCGAGCGCACCGTTTACCTGGCCGTTGTGCTCGATGTCGAAGAAATCGGCGGAACCCACCATGGCGAGAATCCGGGCATTCCTGTTCTCAAGCACGACGACGGCGGCGTTGGTGATGTTCTTTCCGGCAAGCCGGTCCACCGCGGAACTGGTTATGCTTTCCACCCTGGACTGAAGCGCCATGTCCAGCGTGGTCGTGATGGTGGCTGGCTTGGTGTCCTGTGGGAGTTGGGGCCTGAGGTATTCGATAAAATGAGGCGCGCGGAAAGCGTGTTCCTTGGGCACGAGCTTCAGCTTCTCGCTCAGGGCGCGCTTGTGCTGCCTCGGCGTTACCATGCTGTTTCTGAGCATGCACTGGAGCACCTGTCGCTGCCGGGTCACGGCACGCTGCTTATGCCTGTACGGGTTGTACCTGCTCGGTGCCTGCGGCAGCCCGGCGATGAAAGCGGCTTCGGCGAGGCTCAGGTCTCCGGCTGGCTTGGCGAAGTAAACCTGCGAAGCGCACTGGGCACCAAAAAGCTGGTTCCCGTACGGCGCACGGTTGAGGTAGTAGGTCAGAATCTCCTTCTTGCCCAGACGCCTTTCAAGCCTCATCGCCAGGACCGCCTCGTCCGCCTTCGTCCAGAGGGTGCGCCTGCGCGGGCGAAGGATTCGGACAAGCTGCTGGGTAAGCGTTGATGCGCCGGAGACTACACGGCGATGACGCAGATTGTCCCATGCGGCGCGCCCAATCGCGACGAAGTCAACTCCACCGTGCCGGTAGAATCGCTTGTCTTCAACCGCAATAGTCGCGTTGACGAGGTAAGGCGAGAATTCCTCATGGTCCAGCCACCGTGAGCGCCCCTGTCTGTCGGACAGTATTTCCCGCAGGAGAAGGCCGTTGCAATCGACAATCCTGATTGATGTGAAATCCCCTTTCTCGAGCAGTTCCTCCGGAAAGCTGCCGCAGACAACGTACAGGTAGAGAATCACAGTCAGGATGCAGCCAGTGAGCGTGCTCCACTTGAAAGCACAAAACCCGAGTCGCACAGCCTTTTTCAGGAGTTTCCCGTGCATGCGCTTCATACTGACTCCACCGGGGCTATTCAGACACCTCGACCACAACCGACCCGCTCCTTCCGTTGTAGTCCGGGTTGTACATCTCGAAGGCGCAGCAGGGCGGGTGCGCAAACCTTCCAGGTGTCCCGGCCCGAACGAGGTAGGTATACTTGTATACACCTGCATCCATGCTTTCGGCGAAAAGCAGCATGCGGTCATCGTGCTTCTCTGTATGCTCAAAGCTCGGCCGCCACGCGTAATCGACAGGGCCTTCGTTTCCGAGAAGCTCCTTGAGGCGCGGGTCCACTGTCCTGAAATCCGTGTTGACAATCTCAAAACCGGCCGGGACAGGGTCGTCCACGACAAGATAGTTGCAGCGTCTGGGAAGTGTGAGTTCCAGCGTCACTACCGCAAGTGCACCCTCTTTTGAATTTCGAATTTCGAATTTCGAATTTCCAAACGGGCTACGCCCCGGGGTGGAACGCTCATCCAGGCTGCGGATTGTTCGCGTAACAAGCAGGCCGGCGCTACAAGGTGCAAATTCCCTTTTCGCAGAATATGCCCGCATTGTGAGCGAGTAGTGGAGCTTTCTATCTTTCTGCGGTGTGCTTATCGAAAGTACCGACTGTCCCTCTGAGAGCTCGGAGAGAGGCACGGTGAATGCCTGCGGCTTGTCGAAAAGCCCCGAGAACTCGGCTTTGCCCAGCAGCTTGCCGTTCAGTCTTATTGCAGCTCCAGCGGCGAATTGCCCCGCCTCGTGTTTCTGCACGAACCTGCTCAGCGCGAGTAGCGCGAACGCATTCTCCTGTGTGTTATACCACCGTCCGCCCCGCTTGCGCCCAAGCAGTTCTCCGGCAATCCTGCGCAACTCCTCGACACCGCGGCCAAGCTCAAGCCCCGCAAGCAGCACAATGGCCAGCGTGCGCGAGCCGGAGTCCATTATCGAGGCGTATTTGCCTGTTGCGCCTGCTTTGGCCTCAAGTGATTGCTCGTACAACCGGGTGGACATTTCCTTGTCTCCCTGCGAGCGTGCTATCGCCGCCGCAAGCAGCGCACAGGCAAAAGGAGCAAGGGAGGCCCTGCGCTCATAGAGAAGCTCGTGGTAGGAGGATTCGGGCTTCCCTGCAAGGGCGAGCACGTAACAGGCATACGTCCTGACTGCCTGCGCGCGGGAGTCGGTGCTCTCGCCGCAGTTGCGCAGGTAGCTCGAAAGATAACGAAGTGCCGCCTCGAGCTTCTTCTCTGGAACATCCAGGCCTGCTCTCTTCGCCAGGACGAGGGCGTGGGTGCCGTATACGCTGCCCCATTCGTGCGGCTCCGAGCTGTCCGGCCAGTAGCCGAGGCCCCCCTGCGAAGTCTGCATCGAGAGAATTCTTTCGACTCCCTTTTGAGCGAACTCCGAGGGGTCCATTCCTTCCCCCAGTCCGCCGGTTGCCTTGTGCAGGCCTTCCATGGCGACAAGCGGCAGAGTGCGCGAAGTTGTCTGTTCGATGCACCCGTACGGATAGTCAAGCACGTATTTCAGCGCCTCCTTGAGCTGCGCCAGGGAGGCGGGAGAGACTGACACCTCCAGTTCGCCCGCATCGCGTCTCATGCCCGCAGGTATCGCTATCTCTTTGAGAAGCTCGCCGACCACTGTGCCCGTCTGCGTGAAGCTCTCCCTGGGTGATGGAAAACCCACAGGGATTGTCATTGAGACTGCATCAGAGACATCCTTTGTGGTTGCTTTGAAGCGAAACACGGCCTCGCCGCACCGGGTGATTCTTACGGGGAAGGAAACCACCTTTGACTCAGCCGGGCCGAGCCGCAGGGAGCACCGTGTCTCTCCCGCCGGCTCCGCGCTACCGAGGCATTCGAAGCTCGCGCAAACCTCGGCAGGTGAGGCGGTGCAGTTCGTCACGACGGCACGGCCCTCGAATTCATCTCCGACAAGCGCAAACCGCGGCAGTGCGGGCCTGATAAGAAGCTGCTTCCTTACCGTTATCAGCGAAGTGCCGCGCCCGAAGCAGTCTCCCTTCGTAACTGCCACTGCGCAAACGCGGAAGCGTGTCAGGTTCTCAGGCAGCTTGAAGCAAACTGAAGCGCGGCCGTCAGGGCTTGTCAGGAGGGACGGGTTCCAGTACGCGCAGGGTGTGAACCTGCTGCGATAAGCGATAGTGCCTTCGTCCGCGCTGCCCCCGTCTCCCGGCCAGCTTCCCTTGTTGCCGAGCTCGTGGCGCAGGCTTCTTCCAATCACGCCCTCTATGGCTACCGAGGTCCGAACCGAGAGCGCCCGGCTTGTGAGAAAGCCGTAGTATGGGTCAGGCATCTCGTAGCCCACGAGGCTCAGGACACCGTCATCGACTATCGCAACTGCAAGCTCCACCTGTCTGCCTCTGCCGGCGGAGTCTGTTACCTCGAAATCCACTGTCATTTCCTCACCGGGCGCGGCCGTGTTGGCGCTGGGAGTGACCGCCACGTTGAGATGGCGCCGCTGCGTATCCACTAACAGCTCGACATAGCCTATGCTCCAGGCCGGCCGGCCGATATCTACGCCGTCGCTCGTGAGAGTCTCGCTCACCCGGGGTCGCAGCAGGAGCACCGAGACGAAGACGTTCGGCTGATACCCGGGAAGGACGGGGATTTGCAGTTGCGGCGAGTTTCCCTCCAACTTCATAACCCGGTGCCGCAAAACACCGCGCGCTTCCACAGTCAGCATGGCGCGGGCGCTCTTGTAGGGCGACTTGACAAGTATGCGCGCCGTCTCACCGGGCAGGTATTTCTGCTTGTCAGGGACCAGCTCGAGAACGTGGTCATCTCTGCGCGGCCATGAGCTGCGCCCCTTCCCGCACACGCAGAACTGCTTCGTGGTGAGCGCGGTGCGCCCCTTCGAGTCTGTCGCGCTGACCTCTATCTCGTAATCGCCGGGCTTCTCCGGTGTGAAAGCCCATACGAGAGGCTGCTTCGTGCTGTCCATCTTGCCTGTGGCGACCGTCTGCTCTACTGCCTCGCTCACGAAGTGGTACGCTCCCCCCGCCATCTTCTTCTTCACCGTGTGCCATCTGAGGTGCTTTGCGCAAACATCAACAGCCACCTTCCGGGCCGGCGTGCCATCCGGGTGAACGCAGGCGATACTGAAGCCTGCCGGCTTGCCGGCCCCGTAGACTCTGCACTCCGGCTTTATGCCGAGGTAGTACTCGCATGGATGTGCAAGAATCTGTTTCGAAGCATAGACTGTCCTCCAGTTGGAGCCCGTTACCGATGCCGAGAGTATGCACTTGAGCGCGGATGGGGTCTTGCCGCGCGGCTCCACCGGCACGTCAAACGAGGTGCTGCCTTTCCCGTTAAGCGTTGACTCTTTCGAGACGTTCGTGTCCGAGGCGGGAGCCCGGCCCGGCCCGATTTCTTCATCCATGCCGAAGGTATAGGATTCGTGCCCGCGCGGGGCGAAGTGCGTGTTCTCCCATTCAGTGTACCAGTCTACCCCGGCGCCCTTCATTGGCTCGCCGAAGAGGTAGCGCCCGGAGATTTCGCCATCAATACGTTCGCCGAAGAAATAGTGCTTTTCGCCCGGAGTAATCT
>DAOVDS010000159.1 GCA_030669415.1 bacterium | reverse complement strand
ATCCATCCCAGTGGCCGGCGAGAACTTCCATCGCCCAGAACGTCAGAAACTTATCGACATCGACTACTTGCTCCAATGCCGCAAGCAGGCCTGCGTCTTCGGCTGTCAGCGCCTGGACAACCATGTCCAAATCAGACCTGTCGGGATTGCTTTTGTTTGTCTTTCGCTCAAACTTCGAAACAAGCTCCGGTGTGAAATCAGCAATCTGCCCCTCGTAAAGATTCCCATTGTTGTCATTGAAATGACGCGCCAGAAAGGGCTTCTTGATGCTCTCCACGTGGCTGTATACGCCCAGCTCTTCGCCGTTAACTGTCACGCGGGCGAAGTTGCACCGGGGCGCCACAACGCCTGCCTTCCTGAAAAGCGCGTAGCTCATTACCTGATGCGTATGGGACGGGTCCTGCAGGTCATTGTTAAGCGTCATCCGCTTCATGCCGGAATAGGCCTGGCCGTCAATGTATTTGCCAAAATTGATTTTCAAAGATGGGCGAATCACCGAAAGCGACCCAAGGAATCCTTTCTTGCGCACTCCTACGTGTTCGATTACTTCCCCATCTATCGTTGCAGTGGCAATAAAGTAGGTGTATTCGAATAATTCCGTGCTGCCCGATATTGTCGAAGCCAGCCCGCGCCCTTCATAACGCAGCGCGTCCCAGTCCTCCGGCGAAAGCTCGATACTTACTTCGACAACGCGATTAGCATCAAAAACAGCATCGGTTGGGTCTCCGGGTGGAATATATGAATTCTCGGACCTCTTGCAGGCCACCCCTGATGCGCAAAGAAGGCCTATGAACAACATAGCCACAAGAAGAAGAAATACCTTTCTCATTTGGCTTGCCTTCTCCAGAGAAATCAGAGCTTTACTATTTCAGCCCCTGGAATTAACTACAGATTCCTCGCGGCGGAGGTTTCACCTCCCGGCATCTTAATTCTTACGAGGCGAGTTTCTCGCGAAGCTCACGGAGCAGGTCGAAGACACGCCGCGTGTCATCAACGCTCATGGAGCCCGCACCGCAGGACGGCGTCAGAAGGCAGCGCTCCTCCAGCAGCGACTCGGCAAAGCCCTTCGCCTTGAGTTCCTTGAACGAGTCCGCAAGACGCCTAGCGAGCGAGTCGGCGCTCTCGCCGCGCACCGCCTCCGAAGTAGGCACAATCCCCCACGCGATATTCCCGCCATTCTCGAGAAACTCCCGAACATCCTCGGCATACAGCGCGATGGAAAAACCGTACTCGTATGCGTCAAAGTTGAGAATCTCTATCCCACTGCGTATGACTACGCCCCAGTCGCTGTTCCCGCAGACGTGGATGGCGCTTACAGCGCCTTGGGCCCTGATTGCCTCGAGCGGCTCGCGCAGAAGCTCGTGCACGTCAGATTCCGAAACGCCCACATACGCGCTCGAACCGTATGCCGAAAGGACAGGCTCGTCAAGAAACGCAATCACAGGACCCTGCGAAAACCTGCCGAAGCGGCGCAACTGCCACTGCGTCTTGCGAACAAGCAGCTTCACGGCCGCGTCCCGCAAATCGGGGTCACTGTAAATCGGGTCTCCCTGCGAGTCCGAGATACCCTGCGTAAACGTAAACGGCCCCGTCGTCTGGACTTTCGCATTCGCCCAGCTCCGGCCTTCGGCAGCCTCCTCAAAGGCGTACAGCCCCGCCGCGCAGTCACTCGAAATGGGGAAGCTCTCCGGATTCTCCGCAAGGAACTCCTCGTAGAATGCCGCCAGCTCGCCCGCCTTGTCCGCTGTATCGCAAAACACCTTCTTCTGCGTTTCGTCAATGCGAAGACACGCAAGGCCCTCAGCGTACTGGGGGACCATGAGCTCTTTGAAATCACGCTGCGGAAGCTGCGGCCAGAAGGGAATGGAAAGCTCGGCCTTGAGCACAAACTGCGCCGCCTCCTGCGGCTGGGCAAACGGCAGGCTGCCTATGCCGGTTGTCTGAAGCTCCGCCTTGAATCCGCCGCTCACGCAAGTCCCTCTTCGATGCTCTCGAGTATTCCATCAGCCGCGGCGGCCGGGTCTGGCGCCGCAGTTACGGGCCGGCCAACGACAAGCAAATCAGCGCCCGCACGAATCGCATCCGCCGGCGTCGTTACCCGCTTCTGGTCGCCCGCCTGGCCGCCCGCCGGACGGATACCCGGCGTAACTGCAAGGAAACCGGCCCCGCACGCCTTCTTCACCGCGGCCACTTCACGCGCGGAACAGACCACGCCGTCCGCGCCCGCGTCTTTCGCCAGCTTCGCCAGCCGAAGCACAAGCTCTTGCGCCGGTGACTCGATGCCCAGGGTCTGCGAAAGCGCCGAAGCGTCAAGGCTTGTAAGCACTGTAACCGCAAGGAGTCGCGGGCGCTCGACCGAAAGCTTAGCGGCTGCATCCTCGGCCGCCTTGCGTGCCGCGGAAATCATCCCCGCACCGCCCGATGCGTGCAGCGTCAACAGCGAAGCCCCAAGTGCCGTCGCCCTGCGCACCGCGCCGGCTACTGTATTGGGAATATCGTGGAGTTTCAGGTCCAGAAACACTTTCGGGCCGAGCGCCCGCAGCTCCCTTACGGCAGTCGGTCCTGCCGCGCTGAAGAGCTCTAAACCCACCTTGAGGAAGCCTGCGCGGTCCCCGACCTGCCTTGCAAGCCCAAGCGCCTCCTCCAGAGAGGGCCTGTCAAGCGCAACGCACAGGTATTCCGAAGCTTTCGCCATGCTTACCTCTTCATAGTCTCAAGCAGCCTGCAAACAAGGGGGATAAGAATGCAGAATGCAGGAACCTGTATCCTGACCTTCTGTATACTGTATTCTTTCCAAAGAGAAAACATCTCCTTATCCCCGAAATCTCCATATCTCCTTTTCTTGCACAAGTATTATCCACCGCAGAGCACCTGTGTCAAACACAACTTCCCGCCGCCCGCAGCCCCGCCGTTCATCGGCGGGGGTGTTTATAGCATTTATCTCTTGAATATATCTTGCCGATATACTGGGTATGAAAACCTATTCTTTGGACCTGCGAGAACGGGTCATAAGAGCGTACGACCGGAAGGTCGGCCCACAGGCAGAAGTCGCCAAGCTCTTCGGCGTCAGCGTTCCGTGGATCAAGAAACTTCTACGGCAGCGAAGAGAAACCGGCTCTCTGGCTCCCAAGCCGCATGGAGGCGGCCAACAGCCCGCGTTCGACAGCGAGGGACAGAAGAAGTTGAAGGAGTTGGTCGAGCAGAACCCTGACGCCACACTCCAGGAACTTGCGGAACTCTCCGGCGTCAAATGCGGTTTTATGGCAGTCTGGAGGACGCTGAAGAAACTCGGAGTGCGTAGAAAAAAAGTCGCTTCACGCCGCCGAGCGGAACAGGCCGGATGTCATAGAGAAGCGCGAAACCTGGCGGGAAAAGACAGCCGGAGTGGATTTGCGCCGCTTCGTGTTCCTCGATGAAAGCGGCGCTAAGACTAATATGACACGCCTGTATGCACGCGCATTCGACGGTGGACGCATAGTGGACAGCACGCCTCACGTTCACTGGCACACGACGACAATGATATCCTCGCTGCGTTTGAACGGTGATAGCGCGTCAATGGTGATAGGGGGATCGACAGACGGGGCTGTGTTTCAGGCCTACGTTGACAAAGTACTGTCGTCGAGCCTCGAACCTGGAGACATAGTGGTTGCGGACAATCTTTCGCCACACACGATGCCGGGAGTCAGAGAAGCGCTTTTTACTGCAATCGGAGACGCTTTGAAGACGGTGACCGCAGCCGACGCCGCTGGCTGGTTCGCATCATGTGGATACATACAACCGTGAAGTGCTATAAACAATGAATCCTGAGGAAAGGATTTCGGCAAGAAGACGAGCAAGCGCAGCGACAGCTATCTGCGTCTTGCAGCGCTCGAGACGGTAGCGGGAGCAGTGAAGAGCAGCCGCAGGATGAAGTCGCTGCACTCACGGGTGAAGGCGAAGAACAAGAAGAAGCCGGGCGTGGCGCGGATGGCGGTGGCAAGGGAGATAATGGAGCTGGCACATCTGCTTCTTACGAGGAATGAGTTTTACAAGGAGGAACGGCCGCCAAGGCCGGGCAGCAAGAAGGAGCGTTGGTTGAAAGGATTGAAGGAGAAGATGAAGCAGTCTCACATACCTCATCGGGCCAGCCAGGACGACTTATGCGCCCGCTCCGCTGGTCGGGGCCAGGCAGAGACGTAATTAGTGCCGCCCGAGGAGGATATAATTATCCGGCAGCCGGGGCAGAGTCTCCGGTCAGCAACAGCCAGGATGGATAAGCACACCATTATGATTAGGCCTTTGAGGTAGCAGAAAACAAGTTGCAACCGGCAGCCTTTCATGGATAAGTCGTTGGTATACAACAGAATCTATTTACAGGCGCGCTTCACGGGTTATGAGCGGAAACGTTTACCGCCAGACATCCTCCGCTTTTTGTTTGACCGCTACACGCACCGGCGATACCATCGTAAGCAGTTACGCAGAAAGGAATTTGAATGAAAAAGCGCTTTATTGACGAGCTTAACGAAGGCGAGCTGGTGCAGGATGTATTTCTCGTGAAGCAGTCGCTGCTGAAGACCACCAAGAGCGGGAACTTCTATCTCGACCTCACGCTCGCCGACAGGACCGGCACGGTGGGAGCGGTCCTCTGGGATGCAAACCGCCAGCTTCACGAAAGCTTCGCACCCGATGACTTCATCATGGTAAGGGCCACCGCCGCCGAGTACAAGGGCCGCCCCCAGCTTGTCGTCTCCCACCTGAAAAAGGTGGAGGAGGACAAGATAGACCTCGCCGATTTCCTCCCCGCAAGCGAGCGCGACCCGAAGGAGATGCTCAAGGAGCTGCACGAGCTGATTGCCGGGGTCCAGGACCCGCCGCTCAAGGCCCTGCTGAAAGCGTTTTTCGAGGACAAGGAGTTTGAGCAGGCTTTCGCCCGCTGTCCCGCAGCCACGAAGCTGCACCACGCGTTCCTCGGCGGGCTGCTCGAGCACACGCTCGGCGTTACCCGCATGGCGCTCGAGGTTGCCGGGCACTATCCCCACGTTGACCGGGACATGCTGCTCGCGGGCGCGCTGCTCCACGACATCGGCAAGATAGACGAGCTTGAGTACACACGCGCGTTTAACTACTCCGACCGGGGCATGCTGCTCGGACACCTGACAATCGGCGCCTCGCAGGTTGAGCAAAGGGCGGCGGAATTGAAAGACTTCCCGCCGGAGAAGCTGCTCCAGCTTCGTCACCTCATCCTGAGCCACCACGGGAAGCACGAGTACGGCTCGCCCAAGCAGCCCATGACTGTTGAGGCGGTGGCGCTGCACTACCTTGACAACCTCGACGCCAAGATGCAGGGCTTCAAGGAGGCCGAGCCGGTAGACGGCAACTGGACCGACTGGCTGACCATGTTCGACGGGCGCGTCTACATCCCCCGGGACCGGGAGGATGCCACGTGAGCGCACGCAACGCAAAACCGGTCATGCTTCTTATCCGCGACGGCTGGGGCCAGCGCGAGGCGAAAGAGGGCAACGCCATCGCCGCCGCCAGGACCCCCGTGCATGACAGGCTCTTTGACACCTACCCCTGGATTCTCGTGAGCGCATCCGGCACGCCTGTAGGCCTTCCACCCGGGGTTATGGGCAACTCCGAGGTGGGGCATCTCAACCTCGGCGCAGGCAGGGTTGTCAAGCAGGAGCAGACAGTAATCACCGAGGCGATAGAAGATGGCTCTTTCTTCACCAACGAGGCTCTTGTCGGCGCCATCGAGAACGCAAAGAAAAACAACTCAAAGCTGCATCTGATGGGCTTGTGCTCCGACGGCCTTGTCCACAGTGACCTCAACCACCTGTATGCGCTCCTCAAGCTGGCGAAACAGCGTGACGTTGAGGAAGTCTACATCCACTGCCTGCTCGATGGCCGCGACACGCTCCCCAAAAGCGCGCTCGCCTACATAGAACAGGTCGAGCAGGAATGCTCGCGCATCGGTGTCGGCCGCATTGCGACCATCACGGGGCGCTACTACACGATGGACCGCGACAAGCGCTGGGACAGGGTCAGGAAAGGCTACGATGCGCTTGTCTGTGGCCGCGGACACGCCGCCGCGAGCGCTGCGGAAGCGCTTCATCACGCGTACCGGCGGGGTGAGACGGATGAGTTTGTCCTGCCGACGGTGATACGCCGGGAAGACAAGCCTCTGGGCACGGTGAAGTCGCAGGACTCGATGATTTTCTACAACTTCCGGGCAGACAGGACGCGCCAGATTACCAGGGCGTTCACCATGGAGAAGTTCGACGGCTGGGAGCGCGAGGAGTTCGTGAAACCCCACTTCGTCCAGATGACCGAGTACGAGAATGACATCCCGGCGCCTGTGGCGTTCGGGCCGCGCACAATCAGGAACAACCTCGCAACAGTAGTCGCCCGGGCAGGCATGCGCCAGCTTCGCATTGCCGAGACGGAGAAGTACGCGCACGTCACCTTCTTCTTCAACTCCGGCGTCGAAGACCCCTGCGCCGGCGAGGACCGCTGCCTCATCCCCTCGCCCAGGGTCGCAACCTACGACCTGCAGCCCGAGATGAGCGCGTACAAGGTCACAGAGGAAGTACTCAAGCGCATTGCGGGCAACGTCTTCGACCTCTTTGTGCTGAACTTCGCCAACCCCGACATGGTCGGGCACACCGGCGTGTTCGAGGCCGCCGTCAGAGCGGTCGAGGTTGTTGACGAGTGCGTCGGCCGCGTCGTCGAGGCCATGCTTGAAAAGGGCGGAACCGTGCTCGTAACCGCCGACCACGGCAACTGCGAGCTTATGATAGACCTGGAAACCGGCGGGCCCCACACCGCCCACACCACAAACCCGGTGCACTTCATGCTTGTCGGTGAGGACCATAAGGATACGAGGCTGCGCCGGGAGGGTGCGAAACTGGCGGATGTCGCTCCGACACTGTTGCACTTCCTGGGGCTCGAAGCCCCGCCGGAAATGACGGGTCGCAACCTGCTTGGCGGCTGAGCCTACTTGGCTGCGCCGGGGTCTATGCGGCTGAGGATGTTGTAGGTCTTCTCGAGCGAGTCGGCCAACTGGGCGCGCTCCCTGTCGCTGAGCTTTGCCAGCAGGAGCGACATGGCCTCCCTGTGGTGGCGCTTGTGCTCCTTGCACCACTTCTTGCCCTTTTCGCTAAGGCGCACCCGCACCACCCGCCGGTCTGACGGGTCTGCAAAACGCTCCACCAGCCCCAGCTTCTTTAGCGCGTCGGCGTTTGAGGTGGCCGCAGGCCGGCTTACGGCGGACGCCTGCGCAAGCTCGCTCATCGTGTGCGATTCGTGCGCGTTCAGGAGCCAGATTGTCCGCGCCTGCGAAAGCGTCAGGTCAGGTTTGAAACTCTTTTTCTTCTCCAGCGGCTGGTTCAGCCTCCTGCTGAGATGCATGGTAAGCCTGCCTATCCGGCGCATCTTCGCAATTACTTCTTCCACATTCATGCGACACCACCATTGCCGGGATAATATTCAACAAGTGAACTATTCATCTGCCTAATATTTTACGCGCTGAAACAAGTCTGTCAAGGGATAAGTGCATATAGTGCTGCATCTTTTTAGCCGCGGGGACTCCCGGGGCCTGCCGCGCCCAAACACCGCATCCATGCAAATCTGCCGGGCTGGGCCAAGGCGCAGCTTGACTGGCGAGAGAATTCGGGGTAGACTTGGCAAGGCTCTTATATGTGCGCCAAGAGGTGACAAGCATGGGGCTCCTTCATTTTTTCCTTCTTTCGAGGCTGTTCAGGAAGATTGAGAAATCGCAGCCTTCCGGGAAGCCTGCAAAGCCCAGGCGCGACTTCTCCCACCCGGCCAACCTGCTTAAAGGCATGACTACGGCCAAGATTCCGTACATGATAGAGGGGCTTGGCTCGCGTTCTGAGCTTAAAAGCAGGAACTGCTACCTGACGCTTCGGCTCTACACCTGCCAGGACCACGGCCCCGGCCAGAAGGCCTGGCGCGAGTGGTACGAGGTCAACAAGGACCGCCCGCCCCACGAGTGGTGGGCCGACAGGCTGGGCCAGCGCGGATACAACACCTACGGCCTCGAGCTTGACGGCCAGATTCAGGCGACCCTGAAAGCGATGGACGATTCCGATGCGCTTGTGCGGCGCGCGGCAAGCAGGCTTCTCTCGCACCTTACCGGCACGGCGATAAAGTTCGACCCGGGCGGCACGCCCAAGTTGCGCCAGTGGCAGAAAGAAAAATGGATGGTTAGCTACGAGAAGCTCAAGAAAGCCCAGGACAAAAAATCCAGAGGCAAACACTCGTGAGCAGGAAAAAGAAGATAATCCTCATAGTCATTGGCTCACTTCTGCTTCTTGTCTTCATTAGCATTCTTCCCTTCCTGCTTCGCGCCCGGGCAAATAACGCGCTTGCAGATGAACTGCGCCCGGAGTTCGACAAATGGCTCGAAACTCTCCCGCAAATCCCCGACTCCGAAAACGGCGCGCTCATTATCATAAAAGGCCTGAATTCATTCGCAGATATGCCGGACGAATACTACGAGGCTCTCGAAGAAGACATCGTAAAAGATGCCAAAACGGTAAAGATAATGCGAACATACCTTGCGGAAAACAGCGAGGCCCTGCGCCTCGTGGAGGAGGGCCTGGAATATGAAAAATGGCTCTACCATGTTGACACGTGTTCGCCGACGTGCTACAATTCAGCGAAAAGAAAGGAGGCCGGAATGACAACCCAGAAGGAAATTCGCGCCAGACAGTTTGTCCTTGAGGACGAGAAGGGCGAGACCCGCGCCATGCTGGGCGTGGACAATGGTGTGCCACTGCTGAAATTGTACGACGAGAAGGGCGAGACCCGCGCCGTGTTGGGCGTGAGCGAGGGCGGGCCACTGCTGGGCTTGTACGACGAGAAGGGTGAAATCCGCGCTGAGCTGAGCGTGGCCGGGGGCGGGCCACTGCTGAGCTTGTGGGACGAGAAGGGCGAGACCCGCGCCGTGTTGGGCGTGGCCGGGAGCGGGGCGGGGCTGAACTTGTGCGACGAGAAGGGTGAAACCCGCGCCATGCTGAGCGTGACCGGGAGCGGGCCACTGCTGAACTTGTGCGACGAGAACGGTGAAATCCGCGCTGCGCTGAGCGTACGCAAGGACGGGCAAAAGCTGTACTTGTGCGACGAGAACGGCGAGCCCATCTGGACAGCGCCGTGATGGGGCTTGCTGGGAACTGTCGCACAGAGAACGCCGTTTGATGGACGACAGCGCCAATGCGCTTCTTGTTCACTCTACTATGAAATGCTGTACTAAGTACAGCGAAACATACTGGCGCGCGAGTATTGCCGTTGCTGCAATAAAGCTGTTTGAGAAGAGAAACGGCCACCTGCCGAAGAACCTCGATGAGCTTGGAGGGCTTGTGCCCAAAGAACTGCTCGTAGACCCGTTCTCGGGAAAACATCTTGTCTACCATCTCAAGGGCGTAAACGATTTCTGCCTTTACAGCGTCGGCATCGACGGCGTTGACGGTAAATGCGAAGACACCCGCGAGCTTTTCGACGTACAGCAGCGTGAAGACGAGCCGGACGACATCATCTTTCACGCCCCGCGGAAAAAGGAACAACTCGAAGAGGAGCCCAGGGAAGATAGCGGAAAATCAGAAAGGCCTCAATAGACGCAGGTACTGACAAATTACCGCCAGACGTAAATTATAACCAGGACTGACACGCCCCAGAGGAATATGTCGATAAGCAACGGCAGGTCGTGCAGGAGGGTCTGCCCCACCCGGCCGCCGGCATCCTTGTGATGCACCAGGTACAGGTAGCGGAAGATTCCGTAGAGCACGAAAGGCATGGTATAGGGCAGCTTCGTGGTATGGAACTTCGCGGCAGTCTC
>DAOVDS010000266.1 GCA_030669415.1 bacterium | reverse complement strand
ATACGAGTCCTGTGCGAAGGTGGCACGCGAGGCCGGCATCCCGGTCAAGCAGGTCTACACTGCCGCGTTCGCCGCATGGCAGCAGAGGAAGGAAAACTGAGATGTTTCGGAGAATAATCATTGCTGTGTACGCTGTGTGTCTTCTGTGGCGTGTTGCGCTGGGGGACGGATGCTTTGTGCTACCGCCGCCGAGCCCGGAGGATATCAGAAAGGGCATAAAGGCGGCCTACAAGTTTATGTTGAGAGATAGTTAGCCGCATCCAAGCCGCCCTGGAAAGCCCGTAAACTCTGGCCTGTAGCCGGACCCAACATTATTGCAATGAGGGCGGATTCATGGATGGAAGTCAACTCTTTACATAAAAAAATGAGGAAATTACATATGCCCATACGCTTTGCAGGTCCTTTCCAAAGCTTGCAATATCACTCTTTGAGCGAATCCAGCCAACGTCGAGTCCCAGAACTCAGGTCCGGATTTCTCCGGCTGGATACAACTTCCTCAAAGAGCTTTCGGTCTATCTGATCGAGTTTCGCAAGGGCGCGGCGTCTGGTGCGAAGATTGGCGTGAGCATAAATTTCCGTAGTGGACATGTGCGCATGTCCAAGCCATTCGCGGACTGTGTTCAGGTCGGCACCTGCCTGAAGCAGTTGTGTGGCAGTTGTGTGGCGGAAGACATGAGGAGTCACAATCTTGTTCCGCAAGCTGAGACATGATTCGGCAGCCTTGGCGGCATAGCGGCGGACAATGTCCCATATTCCGAATCTGGTGAGAGGTTTTCGCCTCTGGCTGATAAAGAGATAGTCTTCGTAGCCTCTTACAGGTACGCGCCGCTCTGAGGCGAGGTAAATACGGATCATCGCAGCGGTGGTTTGCCAGAAACCACACAATCTCTGCTTACCACCTTTCCCGAAGATGGTCACGTGCAGTTCGTTCAAAGCGAGGTTGGAAATTCTGATGTCAGCAAGTTCAGAAGCGCGTGCTCCTGTGTTGTAGAGAACTTTCAGGAGGGTGAGGTCACGAAAGCCGTCACGAGTACGATGGTCAACGGCCCTGTATATCGCATCGAGTTCGCTTACTTCAAGGTGCGGGACAATTCCGACCTTTTTCCGTTTGAAGGCGATGTGGCGCAATCGCTCAAATTCGCTTTTTTGGACATGACCCATAAGATGGGCGTAGCGGTGAAACGAGAGGATGGCGGCGAGACGTGCGTTTCGGGTCGAGGGACTATTTTTCCGCTTGGTCTCAAGATACTCGAGGAACGCGAGGACGTTTTCTGCAGAAATGTTCTGGAGTGAAGGTTTGGACCCTCCACTCCTTCTTAGAAATCTGAGGAAGGCTTTGAGGGCGCAGGCATAGGACTCGATAGTGTGTATGGAGGCTCCTATGTGGCGCGGGAGGTAAGATTTCAAGAATTTCTTGACCCATAAGTTCAGGGATTGTTTGGACATTCTAAATCCTTTAGTGGAGTCTCGAACTTATCTGCGAACATCTTTCCTGCGATGTCGATGAACACAGGCAGAACCGTGAGGTAGCGCTGGGTGGAGTGGTAGTGAACATGTCCCATGTACGTCGCGAGAAGAGGAAGTTTGACGTTGACGTCAGCGCCTTCTTTGAGCCACTTGAGGAGCCTGTGAACCGCGAAGCTGTGTCGTAAACTGTGTGGTGTTGTTCCACCAAAAACAGTGTTGCCTTTTAACCTCTTTGGCTGGTAGATACCGATAGCTTTGCACACCTGATTGAAGTACCAGATGATGCTCCCTCGGCGGAACGCGCCTTTCCAGAAGTTGACGAACAGAGGAGTGTCTGGATGCAAGTTATCGTCGCTGGGACGGAATTGATCGAGGTATGTGATGATGAGTTCGCGGGTGCGGGAATTGAAAGGAACGATGCGGGTCTTATAGAACTTTGTGTTTCGTATGATAAAGAAAGAACGCTCAAAGTCCACATCGCCGATCTTGAGGTGACAAGCTTCTTGTGACCTCAGTCCGCAGGCGTAGATGGTGTGTAATATCGTGAAGTACGCGCAACGGACCCGGGCTTGGCTGGGGTGTCCGAGAGGGATTCGAGCGCGCATGTAATCGAAGAGGCGGGAGAGTTCTTCAACGGAGAAGATGTAAGGTATAAAGTGCTTGGCCTTTGGCCTTGAGCACGTTTGCCAGATGTTCTCATCTATTAGGCCGAACCCAAGGAGGTATTGGAAGAAGCCTCTCATTGAGGTGAGACGGCCTATGACAGTGATCTCCTGTGGAGAGCCTGAGTGGAGCCACTCTGTCGCCAGATAGCGATCAATCTGACCGAATGATGTCAGACGTCGGGCCTGCATAAATCGCAGCAGACTTCGAAGGTGCATCTTGAGATTGGATGTCTTGAACCCGAGGGTCCGGCGAAGAGAGAGGTAAGCATCTACCAAAGCTTCAGGCTTCTTGGGCAAATTGGCTTCTCGGTCTTCTCGGATATGGCGATAGGCATCCGAAGCGTCCATAAGCAACCTCACAGGTTAAGCGAATAGTTTTGCGCGACCTCGCGTAGCGCTTCCCAGTGAACCTTGGCATATATTCGGGTGCTGTCCAGATGCCGGTGTCCAAGGATGTTTTGGATAGCCTCCAGGCTTGCGCCGTGGTTTATGAGGTAGGTGGCGAGCGTGTGGCGGAATTTAGTCGCACATCCATTGAGTCCACAACGACGCAGGAACCCGTAGACTATCTGCTTTATCCCACTCTCCTGCAGTAGCGGCTCGCTCCTGTACCTGATTGTGACCCAGAGCCTCCTTGTCTTCAGCCTTTTTGGCCTGGAGCGTGTAAGGTAGTCCTTGAGGGCTTTCTCAACTGGAGGAAGAATCGGCAGGACCAGCGGCACACGGTTTCTTCGCTCTCGGATTGCCACCGTCTTGTTTTGCCAATCAATGTCGTCAAGCGTCATGCGCGTCAGTTCACCAAGCCGGAGGCCATAACATAGGAGTAGGAGTATTATCGCGCGCTCCCTCTGATCGTAAGGAGTCTCATCCCGGATGTTCTTTATCATGCAGGCAATCTCAGACTCGGTGAACGACTTTGGGATGTTCGCAAGCTTCCAGACCCTGGGTCTAATCATCTGTCCGGAAAGGTCTTGAGGAAGTTTGCCTGTGAAATGGAGAAAACGAAGCACGTGTCGGACAGAACCACGGAGTGTTCTTACATACCCGCGAGAGCACCCCGGGGCGCGTTTTTCGAGAAACTCGTAAGCCAGATTGAGGGTAACGCGCCGGGGATTACGGACCTGTTTGTCACTCAGAAAGTTCCCGAAGTATTGAAAGGTTTTGATGTGCTTTAGGATGCCGTGTTCACTGAGACCTCGGACATTCAGCAGGTAACGCTTGAAGTCATCCTCCAGTTCCAAGAAGTTCTGTTTCCTCGCCATTAGCGTTCCTCTTCGATGAGTTTTCTTGCGACAAGAGGTCCCTCCTTGTCCATCAGGAGAGAGTTGACATCTGTTCCATCAGGCAGGTCTACTAACCTGGCTTCAGCACCTTTGCCTTGAAGCAGCGCACGAACACTGCGCGCACCTTCCCGCCCGGCTGCATCACCATCGAAGGCTACTACAATGCGTGCAAAACGTTTTGTCAGCGTTTCAACCTGGTGTGCAGTCAAATTGACAGTCATAGACGAAACCGCGTTCCCGACGCCAAGCGCCACAAGGCTCAGAGCGTCAATGATGCTCTCGGTAAGGATTGCGACCTCGCCAGCAACATTTTCGATGTTGAAAATCACGTCCCGCCTTCCGGGCAGGTACATGTGGCGGTACCGGTTTGAAAGCGACCGGCCGTACACGTTGATGACTTCCTCGTCCTCGGCAAGCGGGAAGGTCACGCGACCGAAGAACGCGTCAAGTCCGCGGCGGTTCACAAGACCTGCTGCCTTGATTTCGTCCAGAGTGAACCCAGAGGAGAACAACTTATCCCGCGTCTTCGTGCCCCCAGGTGCAAAGCCAATCCGATACCGTTCAGTCAGCTTGCTCGTACCAATCCCGCGTCTTTCAAGGTATCTGCGCGCTGATGTAGAGCTTGGCAAACAGGCGTGCCAGTAATTTGCGGCCGCTTCGAGGATGCCTCCTTGTTTTTTGATGCCGGCGTCCGCGAGGATGAGAAGCGCCTTCTGGAACTCAACTCCGCTCCACTTCATCACGAAGGAAATCACGTCGCCACCGACGTCGCAACCGAAACAGTGCCACAAACCCTTCTTGCGATTTACGTGGAAAGATGGTTCCGCTTCTTCGTGGAAGGGGCAGAAACCTCGGTACTCCTCTCCTGCACCAACCGGCTTGAGGTCAATCCCAAGGGAACAAATGTACTCGACGAGGTCGATCCGTTTCTTGATCTCTTGTGCGTCCAGCTGCATGTCGGAGAGCATAGCGGCGAGCCAGCAACAAGGCAAAACATCACCTTCTCAATCTGTGTGTTTCGCCCAGCGGTAGAGAGTGGAAAGAGGGGTGAGCAGAGAGGAACCCGCGGCTGCGAGCGTGTGACGCACTGCCGCCATCTTCCCAGCGCCACCTGCCCAGAGCGACTTGATCTTGCCGGCGAGCTTCCGCGTGCAGGAGTAGAAAGCGAAGAGCATCCGGGGCAGTAGAGAAAATGTCTTGCGGCAGGCCTTGCAAATCATCCGTTGAATCGGGACCCAGAAGACGCCCTCCAGTGAGACAACCCAGCGACACCGGTGCCCGTGTCCCTTCAAAATGCCCCCGCAGATGGGACATATTCTCGGCGCAATATCAAGCATGTGCCTAAAGCCGGTGATGTACGCCACAACAGAACTCGGACTTTCGACAGGAATCTGCATCGGCCCTCCCGTATTCAAATAAAGCTACTGAGAGGACCATTATGGACTGTTTTTCGGAGCGTTCAACGAGATGTCCGTAGAGAAGCCCAGGAATCAATGCCGAGAGCTTTTTACATCTAAAGAGAAAAAACTCCCAACATAACTGCACCCCGCCACATAAACAATATTGGGCCCAACTGCCTTCTGAAGAGCGCGCACTTCACGTTGAAAACGCCGCCCATCAAAACCGCGTTGAACCGCCTCTTCCCGGATAAGCTTCAGCGCTGCACGCTGGCCATCCTTGGTTGCTTCATAGGTTTGCCCAAAAGCACCTTGACCGAGAAGCCTGCCGATTTGATATCCAGCTACTTCCGCCATCTCCACAGAAGCCTCCCCAAGAAATCCACTGGCAAAATCTACACAAGTATATCGGTGCTACTGATACTTCTCAAGAACAAAAAGTTTGTGCCCTTCGCCCAAGTGATTCCTGACAACATCTTGTACCATTCGCCCATACATAGCAAAAACAATTGCAAAGCCGAAGCTGCAATCAGTTCCAACCGCCTCCCCTCCTGAACCACATCCCAGAATTCCTATGCCAAAAGGAAGCACGATGCTACCGCGACCACAGTTCGTCACATCGGACTTCCGCGCGGTAATAAGTAAACACAAGAGAGAATACTAACCCAACCGGACGGCGCTTCGCTCGCAATGACGCTGCTGTGTTCACCTGTGGTTGACAAATCAGGTTTCAGGAATCAGGGGTCAGGAAAGCAGCCAATAGCCAATAATCTGTGTCAATCTGTGAAATCTGTGGTTGATAAAAGCAGCCAATAGGCAATAGCCAATAGCCAATAATCTGTGTCAATCCGTGTTTATCGGTGGTTTGTTTTTCTGTTTCTCTTCTCCCTGTTTATCCTCTTCTTTCTTCTCTGTGTCCTCTGCGCTTCTGTGGTGACAAAAAGCAGCCAATAGGCAATAGCCAATAGCCAATAATCTGTGCATATCTGTGAAATCTGTGGTTTGTTTTCTTGTTTCTCTTCTCCCTGTTTATTATCCTCTTCTTTCTTCTCTGTGTCCTCTGTGTCTCTGTGGTGAAATTACGGATGAGATTGCCACGCGGCTAAGGCCGCTCGCAATGACGTAGCGGCCTGACGGAGGAGGAAATCAAGATAATCGAGGATGCGACGCAAGCCGCGGCGGTGGCGTAGCCACTCTATGAAAGAGTCCCTGCGGGACAACCCGCGGGAAATAGACCCGCGCAATGAATTGCGCGGCTTGCATTCT
>DAOVDS010000114.1 GCA_030669415.1 bacterium | reverse complement strand
TGGAAGTCTCGAGGGAATGACGGTGAAGTACAAAAATATCACGTTGTTTCACGTAATCTGGTATATGCCGTGGGTGCCTATAATTGTTGTTCTGCCTGTCCTGAAACGAGATGAGATATTTCCGCCTTCGGAAAAGCAGTTCATTCGCAGAATCCGGTTCTTATCCATACTTATCACGATAGCAAGCGCAGTTCCTGTGGCATTAGGAGCCCTGTTACACTTCTCGTCATACCGCATTTCGCTTCTGACACTCTGGGTGATGGTGGCCGTTTTCGCATATGGAGTTGCAGGCATCGTTCTCGCATTCTTGGCAAAACAGAGTGACAAGGAGACGGATTCCTCAAGCGCGCCAGAAGATGATCATTCCTGATAGAGCAGGTTACCGGCGGTCATGGTGAAGATGTTACGGGAGCGCTGGTCGAGCAGGCCTTTAAGCGGGTCCGTAAAGCTCTTTGGAATGTGGACTGCGCAGATGTCGGCTTCCATGCCGGGCGCGAGCGTGCCGACCTTGTCGTCGAGTCCAAGCGCGGATGCGGCATCGGCGGTGGCCATCCTGACAAGCTGGATTGGCGCGAGGCCTTCGTAGGAGTGGTAGACGAACTTGAGCTCCTCGAGCATGTCGAGCGACCAGTTGCTGACCATGGAGTCGGTGCCGAAGACTACGCGCACGCCTTCGGCGAGGAGCTTCTTGAACGGGTGGTAGCGGTGGTAGAAGTAGAAATGGCTTCTGGGGCAGTAGACTGCCGCTGCGCCGGCGTTTTTGATAATTTTGAAGTCGGAGCCGTGAAGGTAATTGCAGTGGACCATGAGCGTGCGGCCGGTGACGAGTCCCAGCTTGTGGAGGTACTCGACAGGGGTCACACCGGGCGCTTTCCACTTGCTGAAGTCGGAGCCGAGCCTTGTGAGGAAGTCAATGAATGGCCCGCCGCCTGTCTCGAAGAGCTCGACCTCGCCCTCGTGCTCGGAGGCGTGGACGGAGATGATACAGTCGCTCTCCTGCGCGATGGCGCTGCATTTTTTGAGCAGCCGCTCGCTCACGCCGTAGGCGGAGTGGGGGGCCACACCCCACTTGAGGAAGTCGCCTTCCTCGACCATTGCGATGCGCTCGTCAAGCAGCTTCGCCTTGGACTCATACAGGTGTTCGGGGAAGCCGACCATCTCGAAGAGGAGAAACACGCGAAGGCCGCTCTCTTTCAGGGGGATGTAGGAGTTGGCGGAGTTGGCGTGGTCGACAATGGTGGTGGTGCCGTACTCGATGGCGGCTTCGACGCCTTTCTGCGAGGACTTGATGAGGTCCTTGTTGTCGGTGGCGTCGCGCAGTTCGCGGACTTCATCAAGCCACATGGTAAGGTCCTGGCGCCGGGTGACGGGCTTGCCGAGGTCTGTGAGCTCAAGGTGGGTGTGACAGTTGATGAGTCCGGGCATGAGGACGGCGCGGCCGAGGTTGTAGACTTTGTCGGCCTTGAGTTTGCCGGAGGGCTCAATTGCGGCTATTTTCCGGTCTTCAATAAGCAGGCTGTGGTCAACGAGGACATTGCCTTCCCCGGCGATAATATATTTCGCTTTGACAACAGCAGTCTTCGCCATGAGCCTCTTTGTGCTTTCCGTGTCCCTGACAGGGCGTGCGGGCCGCCTGTCTAACGTTCCTTCTCCCAGTTTATCTTGCCAAACGCCAGGTTCAAGTTTCCTGGAAACAAAAAGTCGTCCGGGGGCAGGTATTTCTTCTTGAAGGTGGTCATCTTGCCGGCAGGCAGGTTGGGCTCGACTTTGCCGTACGTTTGCTGGCGTACATTATGGAGTGCGTAGAGGAGCTTTGCGGTCGTGGAGTGAGGTGAAAGGTAATCAAGAAGGTCTGTCTTGCCTCTGGCCAGCTTGATTTGCTCCTTTCTCGGCAGTGCGCCCATCAGTTTGAGCTCGCCGGCGAGGTGGGGCATTATCTTCATAAGCAGTTGTTTTGCACTCAACTGCTTGAGGTCCTGCGGCGGGTTGGGTATGTTGTCGAGCAGGAACTGCGCGAGAGCCTGTGTGGCGCGGGCTCCTTCATCCTTGAGCAGCTTGTTGATAATCGCGGCCGTTTCCGCGTCGAGGCCGAGCTCCATTATCGCTTCTTCGCTGAGTGCCTGGCCGAGTTGCAGGACGTGCTCGTACTTGCGCATTATCCTGCTCAGCAGGGCTTCGGTGTTTTCGCCAACATACTGGTGCCTGCGGGGCGGGTCTCGCCTGGCGGAGGGTCTGCCCGTGCGCTCGTAGGTTTCTTTGAGCTGCGCGATTCTATTCTCATAGGATTCCTTCAAGTCGGCGATTTTCTTGTTCTGCAGTTCAATCATTTTCCGGTGCGCCGCGAGGTGCCTGTTAGTCTCTTCGAGAAGCTGCTGGAGCTCGGTTATCTTCTCGCCGAGGTGCTGGTTCTCAGCCTGGGCGTTTTCGGCATCGAAGGCGGCATCCGCGTTTGCGCGTTCCAGTTTCCCGATTCTCTCGCGCTGGTCTTCGAGCTGGAGATTCTGCCTGTCTATGGTGGCCTGGAGCGCATCGGCGGAAGGGGGGCTGAACTCGAGAGCGACCAGAATGCCTATGGCAGCGCCGACTGCGAGGCCGATTATGAGGCCGAAAGCCAATCTTGCCATTTGAGTGTCCTCAATAAAGCCGCTGCAACTGGGCGCCCTGGTAGTAGTGCTGGAGAATTTCCTGGGCGCTGAAGCAGAAGGGCTCGGCAGCCATTCCCGCGGCGCCCCACTGGCACATGCCGACGCCGTGGCCCCAGCCGTGGCCGGTTATCTTGAAGTAATCGCCTGTCTTCTCGATGGTGAAGAAGGAGGATTTCATGCGCCTGGTGCCGACTGCGCGGCGGAAGTCACCAATCGAGAACCGGACCTGAAGCTCGCTGCCCTTGAGAATCACCTGCCGGGGCCTCTGCGCGGCCTCGGGGCCGATACATTCGATTTCAACTATCTTGCCGATATCCTTGCCGCCGGCCTTCTTGATGATTTCGGCAAGGTCGTTCTGGCTCAGGGCGAAGGTCCATTCATAGACGGGGGAATCGGTGCAGTAGGCGCAGGTGACGCTGGTGAGGCAGGGCATTTCCCTGCCGCCGAAGACGACGTGCGCATCGGCGGTGTCACCGCCGCACGTCGAGTGGTAGTAGGCGGGAAAGATACTGGGCTCTTTGTCGTTGAGGTCCTTGAAGAGGAGCACTGTACCTGCGGTGTCTATGATAATCTTGCGCGATTTCTCAGTCTCCCTGTCGAGGCCGGCGTAGACTTGCGAGTCGGCGCCGCTTGTCAGGTCCCACGTGCGATTGCCCTTGGCGACCTGTTCCATGCGCCAGAGTGCGTATGTTCGTGCTGCGACCGCCTGTGCCTGCAGTGCCGCCTCCGGCCAGGACATCTTCATCTCGGCAGGCACCACGCTTGCAAGGTAGTGCTCGAGGTTCACGTGGTTGACCGCGGACAGCCTGTCCAGCGGTGTGTATTTGCCATCCTTGTCTTTTTCCCGTGCTCCCCACAGGTGCAGCACGCCGCGGTAATGTTTATCACCGACTACGATTGAACCGTTTATCTTCGGCGTAATTATCAGGTGACGCGTTCTTATCGGTGTAAGGGAGAATTTCCCGGATTTGTATGTAACTTCATCTCGGGCCAGGAAAGCGCCCTGCGAGAGCATTCTGGATGCATCGCCGTCGGTTATTGTATATGGGCCTTCGATGGCGAGGGTGACGGACTCGGCGTTTCTCCTGAGGGCCACGCGTATGGTAGGCACTCCCTCGGCGGGCCCGAAGTCAGGGGCGGGACCGGAGCTGCTTTCGAGCCTGTCACACGAGCCACACGCGGCACAGAGACAGAGAATCGACAATGTCGGTAGAAACGCCGCTCTTCCCACAAGACCTCCAACCGGTATTTCCCATAATTATAGCGCCTGGCACGCGAACGTCAACCGCGCGCCGGACAATTAGTAAAGACGCCGTGGCTCGTAGGCGCCTATGGGTCGCCTGATGGCATCAAGGAGCAGGAACACGATTGGTGCGCAGGCGGTGGAGTACAGAGTGGCAACGAGAACCCGGCGCAGGTGGTCGCCGAGCTCGATACCGGGCATCAGGAGCGAAAGCTGCAGAAGGTACGCCATATTTGCAAGGAATACCGCGGCGAAAGCTACGGCAATCTGCACGAGTATCTCTTCGCGGTACAGGTGCCTGCGCAGCCGCAGGAGCAGCAGCGCGCCGGCGAGATAGATGAGGGAATGGGTTCCGAGCCTGCCTGTGGAGAAGAGGTCCTTGGTCAGGCCTATGAGCCATGCGGCGTAGAGGGTATCGGCTCTTCGGGCGTTGAGGACGAGGTAGACTGCAAGCAGGAGGGCGAACTCGGGGTGCGAGTTGCCGAGCTGCCAGGAGGGAGGGAAGGCGACCTCGAAGGTAACAAACAGAAAAGAGAGCAGTATCAGCAAGTACCACTTCATCGCGATGAGCCTCCGCCCCCGGAACGAGGTTTACGTTTCTCTTCTTGCCCCTTTCCGAGGGGGCTGTTTTGCCTGTGGGTGCCGTGCGATTCCTCCTGCACCTGCGGGATGATGAGCTCGACGATTATGACGCTTTCAAGCTCGTCGAGGTTGACGGGGCTGGAGAGTGCAACTTCCAGCTCGCCGGAGAACTGGCGTCCTTCGACCTTTGCGACCGTGCCGATGGGGATGCCCGGCGGGAACAGGCCGAGCGAACCGCTGGTCACGACGAGGTCGCCGGTATTGATATGGGTGTCTGTATCAATGTGCTTGAGACGCATGGGAAGGAGGCCTGCGGACTTCCCTTCGACCACAACCCTCTGGCGGCTTCGCAGCATTCTGGCCGGCGCCCGGAAACCGGGGTCGCTGGCAAGCAGTACCCGGCAGGCGCTCGGGCCTACCGTGTCCACAGTACCGACCACGCAGGCCCGGAGCGTGCCGCCTTGGGCATCTTCGCTGCCCCAGAGCACCGGCAGGCCCGGGCGCACACCATCTTTTGAGCCGCGGTTCACAAGCATGGTTCGGCGGAAGTTGGAGGCGTCACGGCGCAGCACAACCCTTGCGTGGATTATCTTTACATGCTGGGGCCTCAGGGCACTCGCTACTGCGGTAATGCTCTTTATCTCCCGGCGCAGCAGGTACAGCTCATTGTGTGCTGTGGTGAGCTCCTGTCGTGCGAGGACAAGCTTGCGGCGAAGCTGTTCGATGAGCGGGGCTGCCTCCCGTTTCGCAGGTTCCGGCTGGAAGAGGGCCGCGACGTTGGCGCTTGCGCTTGCTATCCTTCCGGTGACGGGGTATGCGAAGCGGCCGGGGAGCAGGTAGAGAGTCAGGCTGAAGGCGAGCACTGCAATGGGGCCGCGGTGACGTGTCAGGAAGTGCGGTTTTGTCCTCACCTTCGATGTCTCCTGTTCAAAACAGGATTCTACCACAGAGACACGGAAAACACAGAGCAAAAAAGGAAGAGCCTGCGGCCAAAGTGTCCGCGACAGTTCTGCAGGTAATCTCTGCGCGCCGGGTCACAGGGGCTTCAGAATCCACCGGGGATTACATCGCGGAGCTTTCCAGGATATCTGAGAACAGGTCGAGGTTCTCGAGGAATATGCCTGTGCCTCTGGCGACACAGGTCAGCGGGTCGTCCGCGACAACAGCCTGCAGACCGGTTTCGCGCGTGATAAGCTTGTCAAGGCCGCGAAGCAGCGCACTGCCGCCGGCGAGTGTCAGGCCGGTCTCCACGAGGTCCGCGGCCAACTCGGGCGGCGTCTTCTCAAGTGTCCGGCGTATTGCCTCGACAATAGCGGCGCAGGGCTCGCGAAGGGCTTCTCTTATCTCCTCGGAGGTCACAGTGACTTTGGTAGGCAGCCCGTCTATCGCGTCTCGGCCGCGCACCTCCATGGTCATCTCTTCCTCGAGCGGGTAGGCTGAGCCAATGGCGACTTTGATTCTCTCAGCGGTGAGCTCGCCAATCATGAGGTTGTAGGTGCGCTTCATGTGCGAGATTATCGCCTCGTCGAAATCGTCGCCTGCGACGCGCAGAGACTCGGAGGCGGCCATGTCGGCGAGCGAGAGGACCGCGACCTCTGTGGTGCCGCCGCCCACATCGACGATCATGGAGCCCTGGGGCTCTGCGATGGGGAGACCCGCGCCGATGCCACAGGCGCGAGGTTCCTCAACGAGGAAGACCTTGCGTGCGCCAGCGCGCTCGGCGGAGTTGTAGACGGCTCGCTTCTCGACGGCGGTGATGCCGGAGGGGATGGCGATAAGCACCCGCGGGTGTGAGCGCATGCCGAAGCGCCGCGGCTGGACCTTGTTCATGAGATAGGAAATCATCGCCTCGGCAATCTCGAAGTCGGCAATCACGCCATCCTTGAGCGGGCGTACAGCCTGGATGTTCAGGGGTGTCTTCCCCAGCATTTTCTTCGCTTCGATGCCGACGGCCTGGCCGTTATTAAGCACCTGGTTGGTGCCTCTTTTGACTGCGACAACGGAAGGCTCTGACAGAACAATCCCCTCGCCGCGCACGCAGACGAGGGAATTTGCCGTTCCTAAGTCAATGCCGAGGTCTTTGGAGAAGAGCCCCAGTACTTTCTCATATATCATTGGATAAGCATATTCCTTTCTTCAGTTCCGGGTTAGCCCCCACCAGTGCCGGAGGGCCCGCCCTTCTCTACTTCTTCGGCAGCCTCCGGCCGGGCATCCCTACGCTTGAACTCGCCGTAGTAGTAGTCAGCCCTATAGTCCTTGTCGTAGTCCACCCTTTTGAAGTAGTAGCCGAGTTCATCTCCCGCGAGGTAGATCGCGAGACCGAGGAAGATGGTGGTGAGAATCATGAGGACAGTGGCCGTGGGCGCGGACGGCTTTTTCTCAATTATCTCCTCCTCGCCTTCGCCTCCAGCGCCGTGTTGCAGGTCTTCTTCAATCATGTTCAAAACCTCCGTATGGAGCCCTACTGCACCGTCACTATTGAAATTGTACGTTCCTGTTTACGTCTATACTTCCAAAACACAGGAAACTCAACAGCTATTTTCAAAAGTGGCAAGCCACTACTTTGTTGCCACTATCGCTATCTCAACGCGGCGATTCTTCTTGGCGCCCTTGTGTCTGGGCGCATTGGGGACTCTGGGCTTGAACTCGCCGTAGCCTGCCGCGTACATCTTCTTTTCGGGAACTCCGAGTTTCTTGAGCTCCAGCAGCACTGACACTGCCCGGCCAACCGACAGGTGCCAGTTGGTCGGGAACTTCTTGAGAGTTTCCGGTTTCTTTATCGGCACATCGTCAGTGTGACCCTCGATGCGGATGTAGGCTTCCTTGAACTCGTTTTTGAGCATGGGAGCAAGCATCTTCAGGATGCTCTCGGCCTTGGCCGTGAGCTTGGTACTTCCGAGCGTGAAGAGCACGTCGCCTGCGATACTTATCTTGCGGTCCGGGGTGACCGTAATCACGCCTTTCTCAAGGCCGAGGTCAACTGCCGCAGTTTCGACGACCTGCGGGAGGCGGTCTCTTATCTCTTTTTCCAGTTCCCCGATGGCGCCCTCAGCGTTCAAGAGCTTCTCATAAAGCTCTTTGTTCTGGAGTTCAAGCGACTGGGATTTGACCTCAGCTTCACCAGTTCTGCGGGCGAGGTCAGCGTGCTCTTTCTGGTGGCCGTCGATACTCTGGACATAGTCTTCGTTTGTCTTGACTGCGCGGTGGTAAATCCAGAATGGCACGCAGCCGGTTCCCGCGACGAGTGCAGCTCCGAGGACCAGTACGAGGAAAATTGCAGTCTTGGCCATGAGCGAAAGCTCCTTACTTTTCAGTTTTGACTTCTTTTACGAGAACTATCTCGACCCTGCGATTCGCAGGTGTTCCTTTGGGGCTCTTGCGGTTGGGCACTATCGGGTGATACTGCCCGTAGCCGGCGAGGAACAGCCTGCCGTCGGCGACGCCGAGTTCCTGCAGGTTCTCAAGCACTGCGTGCGCGCGTCTAGCCGAAAGGAACCAGTTGTCCTTGTTTACCGCCTTGGTCTTGATTACCGGCAGGTCGTCGGTGTGGCCGTCAACCCTGACGAAGTACCCGCTGTACTTCTCGGAGTTGAGCAGGCCGGCGAGGCGTTTCAGGGTAGCCTTGCCCTTTGTGGAGAGGGTGCTTGAGCCGGGCGCGAACATGATGTCGCCTTCGAGCACGATTCCACCTGTCTTGGGGTTGGTTTTCCAGCCTTCCTTGGGCGCTTCGGGCGGCTTCTCCTTGTTGAAGTCGTCTATCAGGCTCTGGGCCGCCGCGAGCCTTGCCTGCTCGCCCTTGAACTTGTCATCGAGCATCTTGTTCTTGGACGTGAGGTCCTTATTGCTCTTGGTCAGGCGGTCGGTCTCTTTGAGCAGTTGGTCATACTGCTCCTTGAGCTCGTCATACTGGTGCCTGGGGACTGCATTGCAGCCGCAGGACAATGCCATAATGACGGCGAGTGCTGTGAACACAAGCAAATACTTGTTCACCTATCTTACCTCCTCTCCTTGCCAGTTTTCCATAAACCTGCCAATGAAAAGTGGTTCGAAACAGCCGCCGTACTCCTGCCGGCTCGTCATGCGCCTGAGAAAGGGTGAAAAGGCGCAGACTAAGATGCAAAAATACTCATAAACCAGTCAGCAATACCGCGGAACTTCTCCGCCATGTCCACGGCATACTGGGGTGTAACATTCCTGACAGTATTGAAGAGGAACGGCCCCGGCCATATCACAAATACGGTGGTAAAGAACAGGAACACTGTCCAGAGGACATGCGACTTCTTCCTCTTCATCTGCATGGCACGCAGGCGGGCCGAACGGCTTATGCGCCCGGAGCCTGCCCTTGTGGGAGTGCCGGCATCGTAATCCTCGACGGCAGAGAAGGCTTCGGCGCGGGTATCGGCGGGCTGCACTCCCGCGTCAATTATGGTAGCGGCGCCTTCGTCAACCTCTTCAACAACCGGTGCCGGCGTGGGCGGCGGGATAGCCTCGGTCTTCTCCATGCCCGCCTCTTCCGTGGTGAGGCTGGGCAGTTCCTCGGTGTCGAAGACATCCATGTTCAGGACTGTCTCGCGGTCCCTTGCCTCCTCATCCACGACGAGGTCCTGCTCGCTGGGCAGGCTTATCTCCGCATCGGAGTCGGTGAGGATGATAGTCGGCTCGGTCTCGCGGCCTTTCTTGAGCCTGTCGACATCCTCGGCACGGAACTTCATGGAAGCCCCGTCGCGGAAGCCCCTGAGCTCGCCCTGGGAGACCAGGCGCTTGAGTTCCTCTTCATCAATCTGAAGCTCTGCCAGTACCTCTTCAAAGTTGTAATAGTCCGCCATTTCTGCTACCTCCGCTGGGCAAACGCGGTAAACGTCATTATTCCCGGGCTCACTTCCTCTTCGGTGGAGTAGTAGAGCCTTTTATCTTCTTTCGCGTCTCGTCGTAAATTTCCTTTACCGACGGTTTCTGGCTGCGCGGCCTCCATTCGTCGAGCATCAGGTCGAACTTGATATTGCGGGCCGCAACCAGGTTGAGCCTGCCGCCGGTATAATCGTACACGCACAGGCTTTTGGCTTTTGTGTCAATGACATAGAGCATGTCTCGGGACTGGCTGTCGGTGTTACCGGTGACCGCCGCGACACCGCCTGACGATGATTCGGTGCCTGCGACCAGAACCGTACGCGAGGAGTTCACGCTGACAATCAGGGCGACCAGCAGGCCGACAATCACCACCATAAGAAGCTTGTTTGTCTTGTCACTGTTCACGCTATCTCCCCGTGCGGCTTCGCGCCGCCAAAACCTTTTGACCATAGAACTTTCCGTATAGTATCATCCACAGGAGCCGGCCCTTGTCAAGGAAAAAATTATTTAGCCTCCTGCGCGGTGGGCTTGTCGGGCACGGGCTCCGGCACCAGGCGGCCCCAGCCTTTGCGCCTTCTGAGCAGGAATATGGCGAGGCAGGCGGCAAAGACGAATATCCCGACGCTTTGTGATATTGTCAGGCTGCCGAAAAGGTACGCAGGCACATTGTCGGCACGGTAGAACTCGACTACGAACCTGGCCCACGGGTAAAGCATGCCCAGCAGCAGTATCTCCTCGCCGTGATTGCGCTTGAGCCGCGAGCGGCCGAACCGCCACACCACCACAGCCAGGAGAACCGCGCATAGGTGGTGCATAAGCTGCGTGGGTAAAACGGGCAGGGAATGCGCCGCTGTTTCGGCTATCTTGCCCAGGGCCACATGCTGGCTCCAGGCGGGGCTGTCTTTCGGGAAGGTCAGTGACAGCGGAAAACTTTCCGCCACCTTGCCCCATCAGCAGCCGTTGAGGAAGCAGCCGATACGGCCACACGCCAGTCCGGCCGCGACCGAGGGCGCGCAAATATCGGCAAGGGGCCAGAACTTGATTTTTCGCCGGTAGGTGAAGTAGAGGGCGGCGAGCACCGCGCCTATGACGCCTCCGTAGTAGACAAGCCCGCCCTTCCATATCTCAAAGAGCATGAGGTTGTAGGCCGGACGCAGTTCATCGTACACCACGCCCTGCTGGAGGAGCCAGTCTTGCGCCTCCTTGTAGGTGAACAGGTAGGGCCCGGTCCTGTCACGCGCGGGCCGGAACTCGTATGCGTGGGTGTCAGGCTTCCCGAACGAGTCGCCGGGCTTGGATACTCGCCCCATGACGCGCGTGACCATGCGCCTGTCTTCGGTCCTTACTTCCTGGCTGTGAAGTGAATCGGGGTAGAACTCGGCACGGCTGCGTGTGATGGCGACTATCTTCGTTGAGGAAGGCGTTATCGCTATGTACAGGGCCCGGCCGAGCACTGTCGCCGTTAGCACGGCCACGACTGCGAAAAACACCCTGGTGTTTACCGTGTTGTCGTGGAAGCGCTTGAACAGCTTGAGCTTCTTGCGATAGAAGTAAAGGGCGGCGCCGATTCCCAGGCCGGCAAGAATGCCGATTACTGACAGGTTGCCGTCGAAGATGTTGAATATCTCGAAGCCGAACTTGTCTCTGAACTGGATTATGAAGAACATCCGCGCGCCGAGAACGCCGAAGACGACGATGTAGATTCCCAGGTCGAGGATGTTGTTGGGGTCCATGCCCGCTTTCCTGGCGCGTTTCGTGGCGATGAATATCGCGACGAGGAACCCGACCATTATCATGAAGCCGTAAGCGAAAATGGGTATGTCAAGCCCCGGGATTCTGAAAAGTACCGGCCTCAATTCATGCCTCCAGCGAAAAACGACAGGTGCCGATTATAATGCACCCTCTGCGCCAGTCAAACACCAAATCCATTCTCCATTTAGTAATTCGGCGATGGTGCGCCGTGTGCCGCAGTTAGCCGGCGGACTTGTCCGCCGTTGAATTACACGGCTGCGGCGTATCTCGTCATTGCGAGCGGCCGGTGCCACAGGCACATTTTACAAAAGTGGCTACGCCACCGCGGCAATCTCATCAGAACCGCGATGGGATTGCTTCGGTCGGCCCCGCAGGGGCTTTCTTAAGAGTGGCTGCGCCACCTCCCTCGCAATGGCCGCGCCGCTACTCTTTCTGAAGGAGGTTGCGCACATGTCAACCTCGCAAGAAAAAATACAAATTGTCAAAGACTCTTTTTCCCGGTTACGGCGACAAGTGTGTTTTCGATGATTACTCAACTTCATGTCAATCAGCACCTTGCGTAAGAGTGCCGGGTTCCGGGTTTTCCCTAACTTGTCTTGGCCTGCCGGGCCGATTTGTAAAATTCGCGCCCTTTTTGAGGCACGAAGGCAACACTACCGCGGCGCACTTTGTCATTGCGAGGTCCCGCTCTTTTAAAAGTGGCTGCACCACCCGCAAGGCGGGCGTGGCAATCTCATCCTGATGTGATTGCCACGTCGTCCGCCGTACGGCGGACTCCTCGCAATGACATAAATGTGTCACCCGCATTTGAACCATGCCATTAATACAAACAAGTTTTCCATAACACGCGCCTCTATAATTCGCGCAGAAAACAAACGCACAACTGTGATGAAACGGCTATGCCGAATCCGCAATTTCAGACAAGTCCTTTGTAAAACCGCAGTTACGGGCGAAAAAAAACTTCGTTTAGGCACATGTTTTTGGGTGCAGCGTCGTATGACAAAATTTGTCATACGAGCATGTACACGCTGCAGACCGCCTGGT
>DAOVDS010000091.1 GCA_030669415.1 bacterium | reverse complement strand
CTGCCGTAGCCTCAAGAACGGTGCGGTAATCCCCGGTTTTTCCCTCGGGGTCCTGGACGCCGGTCATCCACGGGCGGCCGTCGCCACGCGGCCCGATAAAGCATATATCGCCGCCTGCTTCGACGAAAGCATACTTGATGCCGTTTTCTCGCAGCACCCGCACCGCCTCGTCGGCAGCATAGCCCTTGGCGGTAGCACCAAGGTCAAGCGCCATCCCGTCGTCCGCAACAGTAACAGTTTGCATATCGTCGGATACAGAGACCTTCATGTATCCCACGTGCTGCAGCGCCGCAGAGATTTCACTGTTGGCCGGGGCACGTTTCTGAGCCGCCGCGGACTCGTAGACATCAAGGAGCGGCTTCACCGTAATATCGAGCGCACCGCCTGTCAGACGGCAGAACTCGAGCGACTTGGCGATTACCATGCCCAGTTCCTGGGGCACCTGGTAGCCCTTGCCCTTGCCTGACACATTGATTCTTGAGAGCGGCGACTCCGGCCTGTACAGGCTCATCATAAGCTCTATCTCTTGAATCCGGTCAAACGCGGCCTTGAATGCCCACTCAACCATTGCCCTGTCAGTAGCGTGGGCCTTTATGTGGACAGTCGTGCCCATCTGGTGCGAGGTCTGGGCAAACTCCCTGAGGTGGCTCCCTTCAAGCTCCGCCTCATGCAGCGGCTCAACCTGGTAAGCAGCCTTCGCAGTTGGTATTGGCTGCACGTCCGGCTGGCTCTGCACCCCCCTTATGTAAAAGACAAGAACGCCCAGGGCGAATCCGAGAATGAAGGTAGACAACCAGAGTTTTCCACGCGCTGTCATGTGCCTTTCCTCCAGGTTGAGTTGTGGCATTCTAACGGGCATGTGTTAGCGGTGCAAGCCATAAGTTGGCAGCGGGAGTGCCGCAGGTGAAGTACATCGGCGGACTAAAGTCCGCGGCTTCTTGGGATATTATTTCTTTTTCTTGTAGTTCTTGAAGAACTCCTTTGATTTCTTTTCCACCTCCTCAGGCAGGTCATTCTTGCCAAGTATCTGGACCCATTCTTTCCAGCAGTCTTCAAGGTCCTGCAGCGGTATGCCAATCATCTCCTTGAACCGGGGCGAGCCGGGCCGCTCACCGGAGCCGCAGCATACGCCAACCCAGTACTTGTTGAAAAGCTTGCGGTTGCCGGGGTTGGTGTAAATGAGGAAGTAGAGCACAGTCCATGCGTATGCGTAGTGCCTGCCGCTGAAACCGGATTGCGGCGTTCGCAGAAGCGTTTCAAGGTTGATGTACTTGCCGCTCTTGACGCCCGCCTGCACGGTACCGAGGCGGTCCTTGTTGACAACGCCGACATGGATTTTTCCATGCTCGTCGACTTCAGAGCACTCGAAGAAGACTGCGAGTCCCTCGGTGAACCAGATTTGGGCCCGCCGGATACCGGCCACCATGTCGTGGAACTGGTGGGTGCACTCATGGAAGAGGACCGTCTGGGTGGAGCCTGTGCCTCCGAACTTGCCGTGGTAACATGTCACTCGGCCTCCACCGTAGAACCCGCCTACGCCTCCGCCTCTGCCCATCTGCTGCTGCCTTGCATAAATACGTACCTGACACTTCCTCGGACTCGCTGGCTTGCCGAAGGTTTTGCAGTATTTCTGGTACACAGCGTCGAGCATCTTGGCGTAGCGCTTGATATGCTTCATGGAGCAGTTTGACTCAATCATGTAGTGCTTTGATTCGTAGCGGTGCCTGTTGGCCCAGGGCACTTCGCCTGAGAAGTCTTCGTAGAAGGCGTCGTCGCGTTTCTGGCGTTTCCAGGGCTTCTTAGTTGCAGGTTTGGGCTGCTTTTTCGGGTCCTTTTTCACAGGCTTGACAGGCTTCGGGCGTTTCTTCATCTCTGCAAGCTTGGTCTTAGAAATCCAGGTGCCGTCATCCAGCTTGACCAGTCCTGCTTCATACTTTTCCTTGTCTTCCTTTGGTATCCAGTTGCCCTTGTAACTGACGTACCCGCGGGCGGCGTAGTAGTCCTTTATGTTCTCGTACCACTTGCCTTCGTGAAAAAGGTGGCCGAGTTTCTCCCTCGCCACGTAATGGTTGGGATTGACTTCGATGGTGCGCCGGAAGCAGTCCGCCGCCTTGTCCGGATGCCCGCGGTCCTCGCACCAGAGGCCGAGTTTGAAGAGCTCGTCCGCGTCAGCATTCTTGGTCTTTTCCCATCTACCCTTGAATTCCAGGTCGAAGGCGGGACCTCGCTTCACCCAATCGATGATGTCCCAGTTGATTTCCTGGATGTCTCCGGAGGACAGCCGGATGAGAATATAGTCCTCGGTCTCTTCGATAATGTAGCCCTTGACGGCCTTGCCATCGAGAATCTGCACAGTGTCTTCCGCAAGAGCCAGGCCAGTTGCCAGGCACAGGGTGGCAAAGACAGTGGCTGCAAGTATCAGCGTTCGCTTGGCCGGTATCATAGACCACCTCCGGGTTGCAGTGGCATCATGGCTGCATACTCTCCGCTACAATTTATATACGCTTGCGGTTGAGATGTTATGTCACAATACTGTAAAAGCTAACGAGTCGAAAGTTCCAGGCACCACTGGCGACTACTCGGTAGCAGGAAGCCTGCCTGCAATTTCCCTTATTGCCGCTCCCGCCGGTGTGTCGCTGAATTCGCGCACAAACGGCACTCCCTTGTCGCTTACCACAACCATACCGGGGTCGAATGGTATCTCGCCAAGGAAGGGGATGCCGAGGTCCGCAGCGGCAATTCTGCCGCCGCCTCTCTTATAGAGGTTAACCTGCCCGCCGCAGTGCGGGCAAACCATGCCGCTCATGTTCTCTATCATGCCCGCTACCGGCAGCCCGACACGCCTGCAGAATCCTGCGGCTTTGCGCACATCATCTACAGCCACTTCCTGAGGTGTAGTGACAAGGATGGCCGCGGCCGGCGGCGCAAGCATCTGCGCCACGGTAAGCGGTTCATCGCCCGTGCCCGGCGGGGAGTCCACAACAAGATAATCGAGCTTGCCCCACTGGACATCAACAAGGAGCCGGTGAATGGCGACGGACTTCATGGGGCCGCGCCAGATGACCGGGGTGTCCTGCACGGCGTGCATGAAGGCAGGTGAAACGACACCCAGGTCCGGGGAGAAGGCGATTGGACGGATGCGGTTGTTGCTGACTTCCGGCACACGGCCCTGCATGTGGAGCAGCCTGACGACATTGGGCCCGTGCAGGTCCGTGTCGAGCAGGCAGACTTTCGCGCCTGAATCAGCAAGCGCCACTGACAGGTTCACCGCAAGAGAGGTTTTTCCAACACCACCCTTGCCGCTCAGGATGACGAGTTTCTGGCGCACACCGGCAAGGCTGGCCTCGACCTGCTGCTTGAGCTTCTGAAGACTGGCGTGTCCGGGCATGCACTCCTCCCCGGGGGCTGGAGACCTCCTTGGCCAGGCTCCCCCTGCGGGGCAGGGGACCACGACATCTCGCGGTATCTGTCCTTATCCCCCAAGGATTTTGTCGAAAATCTTGACAAAGTGCTCGGTTGCGGCGCCGGCGACAAAGCCGATTATCAGGAAGATAATCGCCACAGCCCAGCCGGGACCTTTTCCTTCGGATGGAATGATAATCTCCTTCCGTCTCTGAGCTTTTTCCTCTGCTGGTGCTCCAGGTACGTAACGTTTCCTTGTGGGCGGCTCTGCGGTACGTGCCGGTGCGCGGGCTACAGGGGTAGGCCTCGGCCGCGCAGGCGCACGCGCCGGCATGCGTGGCGCTGCAGGCACTGCAGGCCTGGGTGGCGGTTGTGCAGCGGCGGGTCTTGGAGGCGGTGCTGGCGCTGCGGGCCTGGGTGGCGGTTGCGCAGCGGCGGGCCTGGGTGGCGGTTGTGCAGCTGCGGGCAGACGAGCAGGTGCGGCGACCGGGGGACGAGCAGGTGCGGCTGGCGCAGGAGGCGCGGGTGCGGCGACCGGGGGACGAGCGGGTGCGGCAGAAACGGGAGGTGTCTTGGCAGCGATTGGTTTCTTGACGCCGTATTCCTTGTTGAGGTTCTCAAGAACCATGTTGGCGAGCTTCTTCAGAGTGGGGAAGACGCCCTCACCCGTGATTGCGACCGATTCGTAGTAGGGGGCTTTCCAGGGGTTGATCTCTTTTTCGAGGACTTCAATTGGCATTACGTTTGGCAGGTCACGCTTGTTGTACTGCATCACGAAGGGAATCTCGTCGATATCGACATTGTATTCCTCAAGGTTGTCAAGGAGGTTCTGAAGAGACTCCTTGTTTTCTTCCAGCTTGCCTTCCTGGCAGTCAGCGACGAAAATGATGCCGTCAGCTCCCTGCAAGACCAGCTTGCGGGTGGCATTGTAGTATACCTGGCCCGGCACTGTATAGAGCTGGAAACGCGTGTTCATGCCGGCGACTTTTCCGAGGTTCAGCGGCATGAAATCGAAGAAGAGAGTCCGGTCGCCTTCGGTGGCGATGGAAGTGAGGTCGCCTCTGTGGGTATCGGGAACCTTGGTGTGAATCATCTCCAGGTTTGTGGTCTTGCCGCTCAGGCCCGGGCCGTAGTATACTATCTTGCAGTTGACTTCACGCAGTGCGAAATTGATCTGAACCATACCGTGTTTGCTCCTCTCGACACCGGGTTAGTCCACTCTGCGGTGTCGTATCTTGTAAGCCGCCCCCTTTATCGCTATTTGCGTCTGGCCGAGCGAGATATTCTGATGAGTTACCACGACCAGATAGGCTATCCCGATGTCTTCGAAAACCATCTTCCCGTACATGGCGGTAAGAACGAAACGATAGCAGTTGCTGTCGCCAAGGGTGGTCATCGACCTCTTGGCGGCGATAATCGCGTTGCTTGCCAGAGCCGCTACAGTCTCGTCGTCGAGGTCCGGTCCCAGTGCACTGGCAACGACCATGCCATCCGGAGTAACCACGAGGCTGCCGACAACCCCGACCTCCTTGTTGAGTTCCTCGAGTGTTGAAACCATATCGGCCATAATCTAAGCTTCCACCGGAGCGTAGAGAGAGTCGTCGATGAACGAGTTTACAGCAGTCTGCACGGTTTCGGGCCTGACCTGTGAGGACGCGAAGACGGCACAGGCCAGGTTCTCAAACTTGAACAGGTTTACTATGTAGTGCTGCCCGGTTATGATGCCCTGCTCGAACCCGCCGATATCCATGCGCAGTGCCGAGTCACGGGCGGCACGGAATATCGCGGCGACAGCGTTGCGCACAGTCTCCTCGTCAAGCTCAGCCGCCTCTATACGGGAAGCGAGTTTGCGCCCCTTGGGCGTAGTGATGACCACGGCGAAGAGCCCCTCGAAAAACCCGAAACCATTGAGCCTGGCCTCCAATTCCTCGATAGAGAAGCGCGAAGTCCTGCGTTCTGCCATCTGCGGCTCTTGGCGGGCTTTCAGCTCCTTGAACTGGTCCTCTACGTCTGCGTCGCTTTCAGGAGGCAGGGTCCCGGCATAGGCCAGGAGTTCCTTGGCCCGCTCATCTTCGGGCGCGAAGTAGAGAACGCTCTTGAACTTCTCGGTCGCTTTCGCAGGCATACTCAGCTCGAGGTACATCTCACCCAACTGCATAAGCGTCTTGTAGTTCTTGGGGCTGAGTTTCAGGGCTTTCTCGAAAAACTCGACGGCGAGCATTCCATCGCGAGGAAGTCCATCTTCGCGGTAGCGCTTGTAGCGAATCTTGCCCACAATCAGATACATGCCCTCGTAATCGGGGAACTTCCTGATTGCCTCGCGGCAGATATCGAGGGTCTTGTCTGTCTCTCCGATCTCGGCGTAGAGCTCTGCGAGCATTGCATAGGCGCTCGGGTTGGGCCGGTCTTTTATCTGTTGTGTGAGTCTCCTGATCTCATCCTGGTATTTGGCTTTCTTGAACAGGCGATAGGACTCCCGGACGCTCGGAGATGCGGGGAAGAACTCCAGTCCCTGCTTCGCCATAAGTGCGGCATTGTCGAGCTGCCCGGCCGCGACGTACTTGTCAATCAAGCCGGCAGTAGCCTTCGACGAAGGGCTTTTCCTGACTCTTTTAATCGCCTTGTTGAGTTCTCTTTTTGCTTTCCAGCGCGCGAAGAATCCCACTCGTTCCCCCAACCGGAAACAACTCGGTGAATTATGAAGATTAACGCCACCAACTGATACTGTCAAGGCAAAATTGACAGTTTAATTGACACCAGCCGGCATTCCTAATCCTTGATGAAGCAATACATCTTGCAGTCATCGTCGCCAACGAGAATATACTCGCCGGAGGCGCACGCGCCGCCGATTATCCTACCGGAAGTCTTGTATTTCCACACCGGTTGGCCGTCCTTGGCCGAAACAGCATAGAAGTACCCATCCGTACCTTTCTTATCGCCCTGTGTTCTCTTTTTGTTACTCCCGAAGTAGACGATGCCGTCAACAACTATCGGACTTGAGGAACTGCTTTCCCCAGAGTCGAACCGCCATTTGACAGCCCCGGAAGCAGCATCAAGACAATAGAGGACAGCGTCGCTGCTCATGACGTAGACGAACTCGCCTGATACGCAGGCGGAGGCGGTGACTGCGCCGCCAGTCGCAAAGCTCCATATCACTCTGTCTTGTCCCTCCGGAAGTTCCGGAGTCGTGTCGAGCGCGTACACAGCCTTGTCACTTGAGCCGATTATGAGAAGCTCCTTGTTTGTTCCCTTGTTTCGATAGAAGGCGGCTTTCGCGGTTACGGGGCCGAGCGTCTTGTGTCGCCAGACGCGCTGGCCCGTGCCCGCGCCGATGGCATGAACCATGTTGTCATTGGAACCTGCATATACGATGTTGTTCCTGTGTACCGGGTCCGACATCACCTGGTCGCCGGTTGCGTAACTCCAGACTTGTGTCTGCTTTACCGAATTTATGGCGTAGATTCTGTCGTCTCGGCAGCCGATGTAGAACACGCCATTCTTGTCAATACTGCTCGGCGCGGAATGGATAACAGCGCCAAGCTTCATTTCCCAGAGCAGTTGCCCCTTGTCCATATCGAGAACGTAGAGGAATTTGTTCTGCGACCCGATGTAAATCCTCCCGCTCGCAATCATTGGCGAGGCCACAAACGCCGGGAGATAGCTGTCGGGCTTGAATTTCCAGGCTCTGTTACCCAGCTTGAGGTCGATGGCGTAGACAAAGCCGTCGCGTGTCCCGAAATAGGCCTTCTGGCCATCCGCAACCGGGGCCGCGTCAATGAGGCCCTGCGCCTTGAACACCCATATTGGGACCTTGGCGAGCGTGAAGGTGGATTTCCAGTCGCTGTCCTCCATAACTCTTGCAGGAGGGTTCTTGTATCCCCATTTCGTGACCTCGACGTGCAGAGGAAAACCCGGTTTTCTCATGTGTACGTAAGGGGTCTTACCTACGACCGCACCGGCAATCCGGACTTCCGCACCCGCAGGCTCCGATTCAACGAGCAGAGGCAACTCCACCTTGGACGCTTTCGGTGAGTACTTGAATTTTGAGTGCAGCATCGTGAGCTTCTCATGCATCGGCAGCCATTCCCCGGCATTCTTGTGCCGCTGCGCCTCATTGAAAAGAGCTTCCGCCTTCTCAAGGTAGCTTTCAAGCTCCATGAGCCTCTTTTCAACGTCCCGCGCGCGTCCCTGGCCCAGGAGTTCCCTGTTGAGCATCTTGTACCCCTTGATAGCCTCGATATAATCCTTCTTCTCGTCCGCATCCTGGGCGTTCTGATAAAGGCGTTCGTTCTCATCTATACGGCCCTGGTGCATCTGCGTTCTTTTCTCGGTGATTTCGTCAATCCGCTTGCGCACCTTCTCCATTCTTTTGCCGAGTTCGGTGTCAGTCATAATCTTGATGCTGAAGGAATTGCTTTTCTTGAAAGCCTCAAGCTGGTTGAGCAGCGCCCCGAGTTCCTGTTCGGTCTTCGTGCTCGTGTCAGTACTGTCAATTCCAGCCAGTACTTCGTCCACCTCGTGGACGAACTCGTCCAGTTTCGCCCGCACGCCAAGTTCACGGAAGGTGTAATACGCGGCACCAGCACCGATAAGCACCAGCAGCAGGACAAGTATGTATGCGAGCTTGTGCCCCGTGTCGCGCTTCACCTTTTTCTGCTTTGACAGGAGTGAATTGAGCTTGTTGCGAATGTCGCCGCGCTTGGGCTCAAGAACCAGCATCTTCCTGTAGCACTCAACGAGCTTCTTCTTGTCCTCGCTTCTCTTGAATATGTCGGCCAGTGTCTCATAACAGTCGAGCGTCTTTTCCGGCTCCTCGAGATCCATGTGGATGCTTGTAAGCATCTGCAGTGCTTCCACGTTTTCCGGGGTCATTTCGAGTATCTGCTCGAGCGTGGAGCAGGCCTCATCCAGCCTGTTCATTCGCCAGTAGGTCTTTGCGACGAACAGGCCCTCTTTGGCGGCTGCCTCGTAGTTGTGCGCACTGCAGTAATAGCCGAAAAGGCTGTGCCTGATGGTGAAGTTCTTCGGTGCAAGCTCAATCGCCTTATGATACAGAGTAAGCCCATCCTGTCTCGCACCCGAGTCGAGATAGTTCTGACCGGCCTTCGCGTATTCGGTCGCCGCCTCGGTCTTCATGTCTTCTGTCTCATAGAGCTCGGCCAGCTTGAGCCGTAGATGCACGTCACCCGGGTGGTCTTGAAGAGAATCCCTGTATATCTTTATTGCGCCATCCGTGTCACCTTCTCGGTAAAGCCCATCCGCTATGTGCACGGTCTCCTTCAAGTCGAGTTTCCCTACGTACGCGGTTTCGACCAGACCGGCGACTATCTTGCATACCTCGAACTTGGTCATGGGCGAGCGCTCGATTATGTCCTCGACAGTTGCGCGCCCGTCAATCGCCTTGACAATCTGCAGGATGTCCTCGCCGGAGAAGCCCAGGTGCGAGATGTCCGGTATTGCCGCCTGGAGGTCTTTTATCATGTAAATAGTGGCTGTTGACGGGACACCCTTGTGAATGAATGCCCACTCGTCTATGCGACGCGCAGCCTCCATTATCACCGAGTTCACGTTGAAGGCTATCGGGTTGCCCATCTTTGCAGGGTCGTAGAATTCTCCTTTGGGCTCTCCCGGAACGAACTCGAAAACCGCCCTCTTCCAGGAAAAGACCTCGTATATGTCTTCTTCAATCTGCTTGCGTACGCAGCCGGATATGTCCTCCGGACTGACAACGTTCATGTCAATCAGCGCCTGTCCCAGGAGCTCGCCGGTCATCTTCTGTCTCGCAAGAGCCATGTCCAGTTCCACCGGAGTGAGCAGACACGACTTGAGAAGCAGTTCGCCCAAGCGGACGTGCTTCTGGTCCGGGGATGCCAGCAGCCTCACACCATCCTTGTTGAAGTAGATGTCGGTGTGCCTGTCACCTGATGTGACGGTAAGCGTACCTTCCTGCTGATTCATGGCGAGGGTCTGGAAGATATCAGCAAGGTTTATGTCCTTGAGGTCGCCCTTGAAAGTCAAAAGCGTCTCCTTCAACCACAGACAGTCCGAAGGCCCTCAAGCTGAGGCTGCCCTGCACTGTGCCGGTGGGAATCTCCAATCAGTAGAACAGGCCCTCGCAAGAGCACAGCACAACCCGGCAACGCGGCGAGGCCAAACCTCATTGTGAGAGCCCAAGCCCTGTGTTGAATTATAGTTATGCCCTCTTCAGGTGTCAAGGTATCTTTTTCCACTTCCTCAGAACAAGCTTGTGAAGCGCCCTCACGGCGGGCGCTATCTGCGAGTTGTCTACGAGAAATGCAATGTTCAGCTCCGCGGCGCTCTGGCTCACCGTCCGGGCGTTGATGCCCTCACTGCCGAGCGCGGCGAAAATCTCGCCGAGGATAGTGGCGTTGCCCTTCATCTCTTCACCAACCACGCAGATTATGGCCTTTTCACGTTCAAGAGACAGTTTCGCGATTCCCTCGAGCTCGGCCAGCGCAGGTCCCAGCTCCTCATCTGTATAGGCGCGGTCGGTTATCAGCGATATCGAAGCCTCGCTCGTCACCGCTACGTGCGTGTGAACGTGGTACTTCGCCAGTATCTCCAGGGCCGAAGACATAAGCGATGTCACTGACAGGAGCCTGGGTGAGAAAAGGTTGAGAAGGCACACATCTTCTTTGTAGACAATGGATTTCGCCATGCCCCCGGTGAGCTTGGAGCCGGGGTGAATTACCGTGCCCGGTAGTTGCGCCTTGAGTGTATTCGCCACGCGAACAGGTATGTTCTTCCTGATAGCCGGTATCAGGGTGGAGGGGTGAAGCACCTCCGCTCCATAGTAGGCCAGCTCGCTCGCCTCGTCGAAGGAGAGTTCACGCAACCCTCTCGCCGCCGGCTCGACGCTTGGGTCTGCCGTCATGATTCCATCCACATCAGTCCATATCTGTATCTCCTGCGCACCTACCGCTGCGGCGATTATGGATGCAGTGTAGTCAGAGCCGCTTCTGCCTATCGTGGTTATCTCTCCCTTGGCATCCTTGCCGATAAAGCCCGTAATCACCGGCGTTTGCGCGTACCGGCTCAGCTTGCGCGATATGTCTTTCTCAATGTCCGGCAGAAGCGGTCGCGCAGTGCCATGATTCGAGTCTGTCAGAAACCCTATGTCGTAAGCGTTAATCGGAACGGCAGAAACACCGTTGCCGGCAAGGGTTGCGGCGAAAATCCTGCTCGCCAGCCGCTCACCGAAAGACATGACTGTATCCATGGTTCTGAGCGTAAGCTCCTTCAGAAGGCTTATCCCGTGAAGCACCGCCTCAAGCCGGAAGAGCAGAGGCTCTATCAGCTTGCGCTCGACCTGGAGGTCGTCAGCCAGCTTGAAGTGGTAGTCAACCACTTCGTCGGGAGAAATGTCCCCGGCCTTCGCCACCCGCGCACAGCTCACCAGCAGCTCTGTGGTGTTGCCATGGGCGGAAACAACAACAATCGGCTTGTTGGGCAGCTCGGTCTTGACTATCTCAACAGCCCTGAGCACCTTCTGGGCATTGCTTATAGAGCTGCCGCCGAATTTCATCACAAGCATGCAAACTCACCCTTCAGTGTTCCAACGGACGATACTTGAGCCCCCTGAACTCCAGGCCGGACCCTGCCGAGGGTAGAAGCTGGACAGGTTTCGCCAGCTCGAATTCTCCCGTCTCAATCCATTCCTTCAGCAGCGACGCTATCTCTCGTGCCTTAGGATAGCTCGAAAGACTGGCCGTCTCAACCTGCCTTCCTTCTATTGTGATACACCCGCTACGCAACTCCGCGCAACTGACATGGGTTATCGGCTCACCCCTGGCGTTTGGATAGTCATCACTATAGTCCACCACCGGGGCAAGTATGTCGCTGTCGCGAACAGCCGTGTATCTGACTATCTCCTCGTTCAGTATCGGGATAGGCACACCTATCCCTACCGCCAGGCTCGCACCGTAGCCGGTCAGGGACACGCCTCTGAGGAACTCCGGTGTCGCTTTCTTCAACTCGCCCATTAGGGCCAGCGTGCCTGCTCCACCCTTGGGGGTCCCGCTCTCGCTGCGCTCCTCGCCCGGGTTGTGCTGCGTGCCGTTGTATATCACGTAACCCACAGTGCCGGCAAGGAAAATCCTCGTGCCGATTCCTATGGTCTTGTAGAAGGGGTCGCACAGCAGGGGGCTGAGCTGCCCGGCGCTGCAGTAGCTGGCGTTGGCCAGGTTGGGGCGCAGCGTCCCCATGTAGGTGTAAATCGGCCGGGGCGCCGACCGGTTGACTGCCACGTTGTAGTTCTGGTAGCTGTTGCGGGGATTCAGCAGCCACGCATCGTTGAAATCCTCCAGCCTGATAAGAGTCTCCAGTTCCCTGCGCGGGTAGCAGTCTGTCCCGTAGGCGGTGGCCCTGAACACCACATCCCTGCCCGAGACGAGGTCTTCAATCACGTGCCCGCCACCGTACCGGAAACGCCCGGGGAATACCTTGTTCCTCGGGTCGTCGGCTGGCAGTTGCGCGGCGCCGAGGTAGCAGTCCACTGCGGCTATCCCGCAGTATGCCTCGACATCGTTGAGCCATGCCTTCTCCATCTTCATCTTCGGCTTCGTGTGCCCCACGTTGAACATTATCCCGCTTGAGCACATTGGCCCGAATGTCCCCGTCGTGACTACGTCCACTTCCTGCGCGGCCGCCGCCGACCCCTTCTCCTCGACTATGTCGATTATCTCTTCGGCTGTCACGACAACCGCCCGCTTCTTGCGAATCTTCTCGTTTATCTCCTCGTAGGTCTTGGCCATTGCTACACCGCCTTTCTGCGCGCCCAGCGCGCAGCTCTATTGCTCTACTTTCTACTTTCTTGCCCGGAGCGCGCAAGGTGCTCGGTCACGGACTCAATCGCCCCGAACGGGCAGGCCGGAATACAGAGCTCGCACGCTATGCAGAGCGCCGAATCGAACTGGACCCTGCGCGTATCCGGGTCCACCGAGAGCGCCTTGGGCAGGCACTGCCCGACGCAGGCACCACAGTGGGTGCAGCGCTCCTCGAAGAGCACCACATTCTTGTTGGGAAGAATGACTGTCACACCAAGGCCCTCGAGGTATTCGAGGCCGGACTTCAGGTCGGCGCCCTCTCCCTGCAGCACTACGAACATGGTTCCTTCTTCTTCCGGGCTTATCTTCGCCTGAAGGATGTTCACTGTCAGGTTGTGGTTGCGGACAAGCTGCGTGACAATCGGCTTGTCCACCGTGTCGGGCTTGAAATGAAATATCGCGCTTCTCTGTGGCATCTCAGTCCTCCTGTCCCCTAATCTGCACATCTCCCCAGAAGCCTATCCTGTCCCCCGCTGCGACAATCAGGCCATCGAGCCTGCTGTCTCTGGGCGCTTGGGCAACCACGCCTGCCACATCCTCAGGCGAATGAACCCTGTTGGCAATCGCGGTTGCCGCCGCGTCCGCGTAAGATGCGCTCTTCGCCACTGCGACGACCGCGTCAGCCGTACCAAAAGACAGCGAAGGGCCGACCCGGCCGCTCGATGTGCATACGCCGAGCCCTTCGGGCGACTCGGGCACTTCAAAGACAATGCGGTCTGTAAAGGGCGAATCCTCACCCGCGTAAAGCCGCAGTGTCGTTCGCCGCGCCAGAGCAAGGAATATATCCCCGCCGTTCTCCACAATCACCGAGCGCGACTCAGACAGAAGCGCGCGCCCGACATGCTCGGCAATCGCGCCCGCCACTGCGCCAATCGGGCCCACACCCCAGTCGGCACCCGCCTGCGCCATGTCTCTGACAATCCCGGGTGTAGACAGGCTCACCGCATAAGACGAGAGTGCGCGGGCGAACTGCCCGTCGCGCTCGATGTAGCGCTCCAGCCGCCTGCGTGCCTCCGCAAGCGCCTGGTATGCCAGCATCTCCAGCCTGCTTTCGGCGAAGACCAGAAGATTGCTCTCCTTAATCTGGACCTCAAAGGGGACAAGCCCCGCCGGGGCTGCGAGGTTTCTGTAGAATCTTTCCTGGTACAGCTTTCTCATGGTTGACTCGTAGTCTACGAATGGTCTCCGTTCAGGGCAACAGAAAACCGAGCATGGTTCAAATCCTGTATTCCCTGTATTCCGGGGACACAATCCATAATTCCTCGCGGAATTATGGTTATATCCCCACCGACCCGCGCGGAATCTGGGGACATGTACTCGTTACGTGTCCCCGGAAGCCCCGCCGCTGTGCGGCGGGGTCTGGACTTTGGACATAGAAATTTTTTCACGCTTCTTTTTGACCGCGCTTTTGTGATAAAAACATGAGCAATCACCATCATTCTGGCGTTGAATATGCCATCAGGTGCCACCAATCGCGCTGAATCGCTCTCCTCCAGCC
>DAOVDS010000393.1 GCA_030669415.1 bacterium | reverse complement strand
GTGGACCGCGACAAGCTTCTGCGCGAGCTCGTCATGCTGCAGTACGAGCGAAACGACGTGGACATGCGCCGCTCGACCTTCCGCGTCCGCGGCGACACTGTCGAGCTTGCACCAGCCTACAAGGAGACTGCGCTGCGAATCGGCTTCTTCGGCGACTTCGTGGACAACATCGAAGAGATACACCCCATCACCCATGAGACCATCGCCGAGCGAAACCGAGTCGAGATTTACCCCTCCAAGCACTTCATGATGCCTCAAGAGCGAATCCAGCGTGCCGTGGTCACAATCCGCGAGGAGCTTGACGCGCGTCTTGCAGAGTTCGAGAAGGAAGACAAGGTGCTCGAAGCCCACCGGCTCAAGACACGCACGCTCTACGACATCGAGATGATGCAGGAAATCGGCTACTGCAAGGGCATCGAGAACTACTCGCGCCACCTCTCCGGCCGGCCGCCCGGTTCCAGTCCCTACTGTCTTCTCGACTACTTCCAGCACGACTTCCTCGTTGTTGTCGACGAGTCGCACGTCACTATCCCGCAGATTCGCGGCATGTACAACGGCGACCGCTCCCGCAAGCAGACTCTCGTGGACCACGGGTTCCGCCTGCCCTCGGCGCTGGACAACCGGCCGCTTCGCATCGACGAGTGGGAGAAGCTTGTCAAGCGTGCGATTTTCGCCTCCGCGACCCCCGCCGAGTACGAAATCAGGGCGTCCGCCGAGGTCGTTGTCGAGCAGATTAACCGTCCCACAGGCCTCATTGACCCGCCGGTGTCCGTCCGCCCGGCAGTCACGCAGGTCAAGGACCTCATCGCCGAAATCAAGGGCCGAATCGAGAGCAGGGAGCGCGTCCTCGTCACCACGCTCACCAAGCGTCTCGCCGAGGACCTCTCGGCCTACCTCGACGCCGAAGGCATCCCCTGCACCTACCTGCACTCGGAGATTGACACCATCGAGCGGGTGCAGATACTTCGCGGCCTGCGAAAGGGCGACTTCGATGTCCTTGTCGGCGTAAACCTCCTGCGCGAGGGGCTCGACCTGCCGGAAGTCTCGCTCGTCGCGATTCTCGACGCCGACAAGGAAGGGTTCCTGCGCTCCGAGACCGCGCTCATTCAGACTATCGGCCGGACCGCACGCAACATAAACGGCGTAGTTCTCCTCTACGCGGACGAGGTCACCAAGTCGATGGAGCGCGCCCTCGCCGAGACTGACCGCCGCCGCAAGATGCAACTCGAATTCAACCGCAAGCACAACATCACGCCTGTCTCGGTCCAGAAGGAAATCCTTACCGGAATCGAGGAGGTCCTCCAGGGCGAAGCGGTCGAGAAGTCTGTAGTCGGCATTTCTACGAGCGAGTACGACAGGACCGAGGTCCTGCGCATACTCGAGGAGGAGATGTACTCCGCCTCGCTGAAACTCGAATTCGAGCAGGCCGCAAGGATACGCGACGAGATTTTCCGCCTGCGCGGTATCGGCACCCTCAAGAGCTCCCGCCCCCGCCATGGCTACCGCCCCGGCGGGCGCACCTCCCGGACGGACCGCAACCGGTAAAGCCGATTTTCAAAGAATCAGTACTTTTTGAACAGCCGGCCCCACGGAGTTTTCAGCGCTTCCTTTATTCTCGAGCGCCCGCGGGTCGCCATGTAGTAGAAGTCGTGGTAGAGCACGGAGGCCAGGTACGACCACGGCGTCAGAAACGAGCGAAGCAGTATCTTCTCGAGTGGTTTGAGCGGCCCCCAGTAAATCAGCTTCTGCCCGCGCGAGGCAAACGTGTTCTGGCTGCCCGTGAAGTGCCAGTTCACCCCTGAGACATCTTCGCCCACAACCTCGATTTCACGCGGGTCGCCGCAGCCGAGGCCCTTCTCGTGCGCAATGCGGATGAAGTCCAGCGACAGCGGGTCGAAGCCCATCATCTTTGCCGCAATCGCGTCAATTGCGACCATGTCGGCCGAGGCGAGGATGTAGTTTTTCACATGCGGCACCATGCATCGCGGGCCCGGCCCGTCGCCTGCGAATGTGCCATCCATGACTGCGAAAAGGCCGGGGTTAATCTCTTTCTGAATTGTGAGCAAATCCACCAGCGCCTCGTGAATCGCCCCGTGCACGTAGTGGCGCTTCTCGTTAATCAGCCCGCCGAAGGCGTTCTTCATCGCACCGGTCATCGTGGTGAAGACATGCGTCTTCATAAGTGGAAGGTGAATCACGTTGCAGCCCATGAGGCGTTTCGGGATGTAAAGCCCCTTCGGAAAAACTTTGTCAAGCGCGAGAATCTCGCCCCTGGGCTGGTAGCGAACCCACTCCTCCTGGGGCTCGTAGAGGTGTACGTTCTCAATCCCGTACCGGTCGAGAACCCTCTTCTGCTTGTTGTTGCGCTCGCCCTTGTAGGCCGAGACCACCACCGTGCGGTTATGGGCGCCGAATATGCTTTCCCTGCCGTACCCGTCATCGAGAAGCGTTCGGATTACACCTTCGAGCTGCCACGGCGCTGTCGAGCACGCCGGGTACCAGTACTGCCAGGAGATGTTGATTTTCAGCGCCGTCCGGTGCTCTTTGCTCAGATGCTCCTGATAGTCCGCCAGGCGCATGAGCCGGCCGTAGTCTTCGACCACCGTCTCGGGGCTTGTCTTTAGTACAGCTACCTTAGACCTGCTCAAGCTGCTTCTCCCAAACGCTTCCAGAGCCAATTCTATCCTCGTGCACAATCGAGTCAAGCAAATCACCGGAAGCATGCTCCATCCCATCCGGATGAGATTGCCACGTCACTTCGTTCCTCGCAACGACTTTGTCGGATTGCCACGGCGCAAGCGCCTCGCAATGACGTGACCGTCATCTTTAAAATGCATCCCTTACACGCCAACGACTTAGGTCGAGTTTTTAACAATTCAGGCAGGTGTCTCGCGGTTGTGTGGGCTCCTTCGATTCGTCACAGATGTGCCGGCCTGTCAAGCCC
>DAOVDS010000179.1 GCA_030669415.1 bacterium | reverse complement strand
ACCTCTCGGAAGAACAGATGGATGTGCTCAGGCGATACGTCCGGGACCTTGGCGGCGGCCTGATAGTCCTTGGAGGGCCAGGCTCCTTCGGGCCCGGCGGCTACATAGGAAGCCCGCTCGAGAAGGCGCTGCCTGTATGGTGCAACCCGGAGAAGCGAAAGAAGGCGTCCCTGGTGTTCCTTCTCGACTCTTCCGGTACGATGGGCCAGGAGATAAGCTTTCTCGGCAGACGCATGATGAAGTTTCGTGCGGCGCTCACGGCGATTCTCCCTGTCTACAGGGAGCTCAAAGAAGGAGATGAAGTCGCGGTTGTGACTTTCGACACCCGGGCGCAGGTCAACCTGCAGTTGAGCCGCGATGATGACGGCGAGAAACTGAAGAGCACGTTTAAGAAACTCGCGGGAAAAGAGCCGGGAGGCAAGACAAACATATACACGGCGCTGCGAAAAGCTCTGGAACTTCTTGGCGGTAAAAGTCCGCAGGAGCGCAAGGAGCGCATACTGCATATCATCCTGCTATCCGACGGACGCCAGACAATCGAAGACTCGATGGACATGGACAAATTCAAGGAGGCGGGAGTTTCAGTCTCCGCCGTGGCGACCGGTGCAGACCCGGACCGCGCGCGGCTGAAGGGGCTCGCCGGGGCAACCGGCGGCGAGTACTACGAAGTAGCGAAGTTCGACTCGAGGCTGCAGGAGATATTTGTAGATGACATAAGGCGAAACCTCTCGGAGCTGAAGCGCATCGGCGAGGTCAAGGTGAAGAAAACGGGGCATGCTGAGTTCCTTAGAGCCATCGAGAGCTTTCCGGTCCTTGCCGGTATCGCGCTCACAACGCCCAAGGATGGTGCGCACGCGGTGGCGGCGAGCGACAAGGGTGAGCCGGTGCTTGCCTGGTGGCGGCTGGGGCTGGGCAAAGCGGTCGCTTTCACTGGCGGCCTCGATGTGGAGTGGGGCAGGGCGTGGCTTGAATGGGACAGCCTTGGAAAACTCCTTTCCCAGGCTGTGCGGTGGTCAGGGACGGAGAGGAAGAACCCCGACTTCAGGCTGAGCGCGTGGGCTGACGGCCTGACAGTGAAGGCGAATGTGCTCGCTCGCAGCGGTGAGGCTTTTGCCGATGGCCTGAAACTGAAGGCGGTCTTCTCCTGCCCCGAGGCGCAGAAGGTTGATTTGGGCCAGGTGGGCCCGGGAGAGTACGAGGCCCGGGCGCAGGGCCGGCCGGACAGTCTGTGTGTGGTTACCGCGTACCGACAGGGCGGCGAGGTTCTGACTTCCACGGAAGTATGGGTTGCCGGCTCGCTGGAATCGGGACCGCAGGGCCCGGACGTGGATGCGCTGTCGAAGCTGGCATCCCTGACAGGCGGCGAGGTGCTCAGCGAAGAGCAGTTCCTCGCCAATTCGCCGGAAGGCAGGGGCGGCCGGGGCTATGACCTGTGGTGGGTGCTCCTGGTTCTGGCGGGGTGTTTCTTCCTTGCCGACATCGCGCTGGCATCGCTCCTTTCGGCCCGCAGGCTCAAGTGATGGGCTGCGCTGAGTGGACATGGAGGTTGTGTTGGGGCTGCGGGAAGTAAACAGGGTCAGGCGCCGTGTGGTTGGAATACTGTGCGCCTGCTTCATACTTCTTGTTCTTGTCCTGTTTGAGGCATCCTGGATCGATTATTATTTCTTCCCGAGCCTGGCAGCCACGCCGGACAAGGTTGTCCTGATATACAGGCGCAACCCGGAGATGGGCTCTGCCCCGTCGTCCTATATCCACACTTCGCCCGACGGTGTGAACTGGTCTGAAGCAGTGTATCTTCCCTTTGACCCGGGGCCGGCACAGGTTATCGGCGACAAGCTGTATGTGGTGCGGCCCGAACACTACTCTGTCTTCGACCTGAACTCCGTGCTTCTCGGGGAACAGGTGGACTGGCACTCGGGAGATTTCAAGCTCAAGTGGAAGGTGGCACTGGCGCTGCCCGAGGGCGAAAGCCTGCGCCTTCTGGGGACCGAGGAAGTGGATGAGGACAGGGTGCGAATCCGCGAAGCAGTGCTGAGCGATTCGGTCATAAGGGAGCTGCCGCATTCGGTTGAGATTGACAAACCCAAGGCGATTGCAGCCTGCAGCTACGAGGGCGACGTGTATTTTCTGCACCGCGCACAGGACGAAGACACTGTCCACCTGCTCAGGAGGAAGGCCCAGGCCGAGTGGGAGGAGTTTGGCGAAGTGCCGGGTACTCTTGTGCTCTTTGACTGCGCCGGGGCGGCAGGGATGCTTCACATCGTGGGGACACCTGTCAGGTACAGGGAGAAGGGGAGCTGGCGGCTTGTTCACTACGAAGTGGCGACAGACGGGTCCGTGAACGGGCCGGTTGAATTCCAGCATAACCTGACGACATCTCTGGGCTGGCCTCGCGGGGTGAGCGAAGTCTGGCTTGCCGGGCGCGGGGATGCCCTGCACCTCGCGGGCAGGTTCGGAAGTGTGGTTGCAACCTCGCTGTGGCGCGGGGGCGCCTGGCGGGAGTTCACCACGGTTAACAGGGTCCCCCTGGCCACCCGCGTGGTGATGTGGAGCTGGTTCTCAGGGTTGCTGGTGCTGTGCGGCGCGCTTGTGTGGACGGGATTCGAGCTCTTCCTCGCCAAGCACGGCAGGTCGAAAACTGAGCCGGCTCCCGAACCGGTCGCAGTCGAACTGGTTAGTATTCTGCGGAGAGTTGCTGCCTACCTGGTTGATTTCATCATTGTATTCATGGTGATGTACGTGGTGGGCCAGCCTGCACAGTCGCTTCCGGGCGGGCGTTCCGCGCTGGAAGTCGCGGACCTGCAGCACCCAATGATATTCAGCTTGATTGCCCTGCTTTACTTCGTCCTGCCTGAGGCCGTGTTCGGGCAGACCCTGGGCAAAGGGCTCCTGGGGATTGTGGTCAAAGGAGAAGACGGCCGGCGCGCCGGGCTCTGGCCGGTGATACTGAGAAATCTCTTCAAGCTCCTGTGGCCTCTGCTTCTTTTCCAGCTTGTTCCGCCCGTTCTTGTCATAGAGTATCTTGTTCTCATAAGTACGAAAAAGTCACAGCGGCTTGGTGATATTGTGGCCGGCACCGTTGTTGTAAAGAAAGGGCGATAAAGGAGGTAGACTATGGGACGCAAGGCAGTGTTTGCCGGCAGGTTCTATCCGGCAGATGCAGGCGAGTTGCGAAATGCGGTCGAGCGCTACATTGCAGATGCCGGAGATGTGAAGATAGCGGGAAAGGCGATAGCACTTGTCAGTCCCCATGCGGGCTACGTTTTCAGCGGGCCGGTAGCGGGGTACGCTTACGCGGCTGTGAAAGACGAGTCATTCGATACTGTGGTGGTTGTGGGTTCGCACATGCCGGCGAAGGGTGCGTCAGTGCTTGACGTTGACTACTACCAGACGCCGCTGGGGAATGTCAGGGTTGACGAAGAAGTGGTGAAGAGGTTGCTTGAGAGGCCGCAGTTCAGCTTTGACCCCAGGCGGCACGGAGAGCACGTGATAGAGACGCAAGTGCCTTTTCTGCAGGTCGCACTCAAGGAGAACTTCAGCATTGTCGCGGTAGCTCTGACCGATACTGAGGCAGAGTTTGTGCAGGAGGCGGCGCTGGCGCTGGCCGAGACGCTCAAGGGCAGGAAGATGCTGCTTGTTGCAAGCACGGACCTTACGCACTACCCGCCGTATCAGGATGCGAAAGAGATTGATGGAAAGATACTGGAGACGCTTAAGACACTTGACGGCGACAAAATTCTCAGGCGGGAAGAAGAGTTGATGCGCGAGTACGCCCGCGTGCGGAACCTGGAATGCGTCATGTGCGGCAAGGCTGCGGTGGCGGTAGTCGTGGAAACGGCGAAGCTGCTGGGCGCGGACGCGCTTGAGGTGCTCACGTACGCCAACTCAGGTGACGTGCCGGTTGGCGGCAAGGACAGTGTGGTGGGTTACGGCGCGGCTGTGATTTACAGCACTGCGAAATAGGAAGGTGCGAATTTATGGTTGTCGGCTACGCCGGGTTTCACGATTTCATAGCCGCAGGGCCCCCGTTTACGGAAGGTGCGTGATGGCGCGGATGTTGAAGGAAACTCAGGATCTCCGGCAGATTGCGGCACAGTTGAGAATTGACCTTATAGCCATGCTTCTGGAAGCGGGTTCGGGGCACTCCGGGGGAAGTCTGAGCGCGGTTGAGATTATGACCACACTCTACTTCCACGAGATGAACCACGACCCGCAAAACCCGCAGTGGCCCCGGCGTGACAGGTTCATCCTCTCCAAAGGCCATGTCTGTCCCATTCTCTACGGGGCACTGGCAAGGGCAGGTTACTTCCCGGTCGAGGAGCTCCTGACACTGCGAAAGATGGGCTCCAGGCTGCAGGGCCACCCCGGCAGGAACAAGGGTCTTCCCGGCATAGAGGTCTCGACGGGGTCGCTGGGGCAGGGGCTTGGCATTGCCGTCGGCGTTGCCCTGGGCGCGAAGCATGACATGGTGGATTACCGGGTGTACTGCCTCAACGGCGATGGCGAGCTTGACGAAGGCGCTATCTGGGAGGCCGCGATGGCTGCGGGGCACTATAACCTCGACAACCTCGTGACGGTCGTGGACAACAATGACCTCCAGATTGACGGTCGGCTCCGGGACGTGATGAACGTCTACCCGATTGACAGGAAGTTTGAGGCTTTCGACTGGAACGTAATCTCGTGCGACGGGCACGAGACGGCAGCGCTCGTCGGGGCATTCAAGCAGGCACGCGAGTTCAGGGGCAAGCCAAGCGTGATTATCGCCAGGACTCTCAAGGGCAAGGGCGTCTCGTTCATGGAGGATGAAGCTAGCTGGCACGGCAAGGCGCCCAACCCGGAACAGGCGAGAGAGGCCCTGAAAGAGCTGAAAGCCCGGCAGAAGGAAGTTGGCCTCTGGCCCGGCGCCGGAATACAGCTTCCCACGCCGAAGCTTGGATAGGAAGCCCCGGACTTGTTAGCCGGCGGGCTCGCCCGCCGTGTGACTGTGCCACGGTAGGGAGGAAAGCGGTGATAAAGCACGAGATAACACTTAAAGGGCGCGAGATTCCCCTGAAGGCGACGAGGTTCGGGTATGGGGAAGGGCTGGTCGAGCTGGGGAAGCGCCACGACAACGTGATTGTGCTCGGAGGCGACCTGACAAGCTCCACCGCGGCCGACCTGTTCCAGGAAGCCTTCCCAGAAAGGTTCTATTCCATCGGCATCGCCGAGCAGAACATGAGCGCCGTTGCGGGCGGGCTCTCGCTGACCGGGAAGATACCCTTCGTTTCAACCTACTGCGTGTTCTCGGCGGGTCGCGCGTGGGACCAGCTTCGCACCACGATTGCATACACGCCGCTCAACGTTAAAATCGGCGGCGCGCACAGCGGCGTATCTGTCGGCCCGGACGGCGCGACCCACCAGGGCCTCGAAGATATTGCCACCACGCGCTGCATTCCAAACATGACGGTATGCGCGCCATGCGATGCCATAGAGACAAAAAAGGCCACAATCGCCATCGGCGAGCTGGACGGCCCCGCATACATCCGATTCGGCCGCGAGCCCATGCCGGTAATTACCGGGGAAGACACGCCCTACAATCTCGGTGAAGCCATCATGTTCCGCGACGGCAGTGATTGCATAATTTTTTCATGTGGGTACATGGTGTACCGCTCGCTCGTGGCGGCTGAAGAACTCGAAGGAGAAGAGCTTTCCGTCGGCGTAGTCAACCTGCACACGATAAAGCCGATAGATGAGGATGCAATCGTTGAATGCGCTCGCAGAGCCGGCTGCCTTGTGACGGCTGAGGAGCACCAGGTCATGGGCGGTTTCGGCAGCGCGGTTGCGGAGGTTGTTGTGCAAAAAGCTCCCGTTCCCGTGGAGTTTATCGGCGTCTTGGACCGCTTCGGCGAGTCAGGCCAGCCCGAAGAGCTGATGGATGAATTCAACCTCGGTGTAAGCGACGTGAAGGCGGCCGTCAAGCGCGCAATTACGCGCAAGGAATGAAAATTCCCCGGGGTTCATCCGGGGATGTTTAGCCGCGTTGTTTACAGCGCGTAATTAAGATCCCAAATCCGCAGATGCAACTTCAGTGTGGGCCAATTCCTTCCATTTGGCAAGGGAGCGAGAGAAGAAAAAACCTATGGAATTCAGCGGGAGTTGCCGATATACTGCATAAGAAGGATTTTACGAACCTGTTGGAGGTTGTCGCAATGAGCGGGCGATGGGAAGAGGTGGTAAAACTTGCCTTCGGTGGCAAACGCTTTCGTGACCACGCGTTAGATATTAGCGCCCTCAGCGCTCTAAGCCGCTTTCAAGAAATTGTGGCCGAGACAGCAAAATCTATCTGGCGTGCCGCTAATCCTAATCGGGAACGCATTCCAAGAGGGTTTGAGGAGCGCGTTCGCCTGTGTCTGCGCAGAATAGACTCTGGAAGTGCAGTTGCGCCATTGGAAGTTTACGTTGAAGAACCCGAGGAACAGGGATTGTTTGAACTGGAACCCACTGAAGTCATCGAAGCGATTGATTTAGCACGGAGGGTCTATCGCGCGGTAGAAAATGACGAACCGCTCCCTGACAGTTTCCCCAAGGCGCTTGTAGACGAGTACAAACGATTGGGGCAGGGCTTGGCGGACGATGAATCCATTGAGGTAATAGTAGAGAGAAAAGAGCCTGCTCGCGTCACAGATAAGTCACGTTCACGCTTGGCATCTTTCAAGGAGAGTGTGCACGAGAGTCAGGTAAACGTAGCGGGGGAAGTAAAAGAAGCTGACGTCCATAGAAAACAGTTCCATGTGTGGGTGAACGATAATACAAGCATTAAAGTTGAATTTACACTTGAACAGGAAGATAAGGTTACCAGTGCTCTCAAAGAACATCGCACGCGTAGGCTCCAGGTGAAGGGGAGGGGAGAGTTCTCACCAGAGGGTAAACTCCAGCGCATAACGCAAGTGGAGGAATTGGAGCTCCGGCCCATCAGAGAAGTGCTGTACGATGCCACTGCCCGGCCCATCGAGGATATTTTCTCAGAGCTGGCGAGTGAAGTTCCCGAAGAGGATTGGAAGAAATTGCCTCCCGACCTTACGGATAATCTGGATCACTACCTGTACGGAACGCCCAAGCAATGAAAACAGTGTTTGCAGATACGCTTTATTGGGTCGCTATCTTTAAGCCAGACGACCCATGGACAAAGCCTGCCAAGGAGGCAAAAGCATCTCTTGGAAACGTGCTCCTCTTAACAACAGATGAAGTGTTGACTGAGTTTCTGACCACACTATCAAAGGGCGGAAAGAGTCTTCGCAGTACAGCAGTCAAAGCGGTTCGCGCAATCCTTGACAGCCCAAATATTAGGGTTCTTCCACAATCCCGTGACTCTTTCCTTCGGGGGCTGGAGTTGTACAAACAACGCCCTGACAAGGAATACAGCTTTACTGATTGCATTTCTATGAACGCTATGAAGTCTGAATCTGTCTCCAAAGTCCTGACAAATGACCACCACTTCGCACAAGAAAGCTTTACCGTATTAATAACTCGGCAGAATGATACGTTGTAAAAATGCGCAGGATCTGCATCACCTGACAAACCGGAATCAACTACCCATTCTTTTGTGCGAAGTCTTTCATGAAGTTGACAATGTCTTTTACGGAATCGAGCATGTTTGCGTTGTACATGGAGACGCGGATACCGCCGACGGACCTGTGGCCCTTGAGGCCCATGAACCCGGCCTCGGCGCCTTCCGCGACGAACTTCTTCTCCAGGTCCTCGCTGGGCAGGCGGAAAACCACATTCATGTTGGAGCGGCTCTCAGGTTCTATCGGGCTGGTGAAGAAGTCGGGGGTCCCTTCAATCGTGCCGTAAATCAGCTTCGCCTTCTTGTTGTTCTCCTCTTCCATGGCGTCTAAGCCGCCGCGGCCTTTGAGCCAGTTGAGCCCCTGGTTGACCATGTATATCGCGAAGCAGGGCGGCGTGTTAAAGAGCGAGTTCTTGCCAACGTGTGTCTGGTAGTTGAGCAGCGTGGGAACGTTCTCGTTGATTTTCTCAAGCATGTCCTCACGTACTGCAACCACCGTCACACCCGCGGGGCCGAGGTTCTTCTGCGCGCCCGCGTAGAAGAGGCCGAAAGGCGCCGGGTCGAACCGCCGCGAGAGGATGTCACTCGACATGTCCGCGACGAGCGGCACGCTGCCGGTATCCGGGAACGTGCGCCACTGGGTCCCGAATATCGTGTTGTTGGAGGTTATGTGACAATAGACAGCATTTCCATCCAGGTCGAGGTCTTCCTGCTTTGGAATGTTGAAGAAGACGCCATCCTTCTCGGTCGTGGCGGCTATTCGGGCGCTTGCGATAATGTTGGCTTCCTTGATGGCTTTCTTGCCCCAGGTGCCGGTCAGGATATAGTCTGCGCTCTTCCCCTCGCCGAGGAAGTTCATGGGAATCATGGCGAACTGCAGGCTCGCGCCCCCCTGCAGCAGCAGGACCTTGAAGTTATCGCCGAGGCCGACAAGCTCCTTGAACAGGTCGATTGTCTCGTTGTGCAGGGCGTCGTACTCTTTGGAGCGGTGCGAAATCTCCATCACGCTCATGCCTGTACCGCGAAAGTCGAGCAGCTCTTCCTTCGCCGCTTCGAGTGCCTCGATACGCAGCGCGGCCGGGCCGGCGTAGTAGTTGTGTACTCGGGCCATTTTTTCTCCTTTCAGCTTTCACCACGCTTTTCTCCACTCCGGCGTGGTGCTTCCGTGACAATAAGGGAACCTATTTGTTTTTCAGGTATTCCTGAATCTTCTCTACAATGACATCACCGATGCGCAGCAGGTTCTCCTTGCTCGATGCCCCAAGATGCGGCGTCATTACCACGTTCGGCG
>DAOVDS010000292.1 GCA_030669415.1 bacterium | reverse complement strand
GCGTGGGTGCATGTCATACTTGCAGGTGGATTTGGAAGCCCCGCCTCTTTCTCCACTCAAGGCGGGGGTGTCTCGTGGCAAGTGCCCCCGGGCTGAAGCCCGGGGCTTCCTAATGGATGTCCCTTCGGGGTGCGTCTCTGCGGTGATTGGAGCTGATCCGTGCGCAAGTTCATCCGCATTATTCTGAAACACACCCGGCTCGTGCTTGCGGCAGGCATAGTGCTTACGGCAGTATTCGTCTTCTATGCCAGCAAGCTTCATATCGACAACTCTGTGCGCAGCGGCTTTCCTTCCTACAACAAGGATTTCCGGGAGCTTGAGGCCTTCCTGAATGAATTCGGGGGGGACGAGCTTATCGTGGTGGCCTATCAGTCGGACGAGATTTTCTCGAAAAAGCACCTCCTGGCGATAGACAGAATAAGCCGGGAAATCGCCGGCCTTGACATGGTTCTGAAAGTTACAAGCCTTACCGAGGCGCCCTATTTCAAGCCCTACCACCGCAAGCTGCGGCCTGCGAACCTCATCAGCCGCAATGACGACGGCGAACTGGAGCTGCCCGAAGACGAGGAGGGGCTCAAGCAGCTTCGTGAGCGCATCGTAGGCAACAGCCTGTATGTTGACAACATAATTTCCCGCGATGGCAGGGCGACGGCGATAGCGGCGCATATAGAGAGCGACCCGGAGGATGACAGCTACAAGTCGCGCCTGACCAGGCAGATAAAGGCGATAGCGAGCTCGAGCGGCCTCAAGGAGCGGTTCTACTTCGCGGGCCCGCCGGTCTTCGTGACGGAGATGGAGCGCTGCGTGTCTCACGACCTGAGGTACTTTACCCCGGTCGTGATTCTGATGATAGGGGCAGTCCTGTTCTACCTGTTTCGCGCATGGCGCACAGTGCTCCTGCCGCTCGTTACAGTGATGATGTGCGTGCTGTGGACTGCCGGTTTCATGCAGCTTACCACCGGGCGCATAACCATAGCCTCGACAATACTGCCGCCCCTGATGATTGCCATCGGCGTGGCGATAGTCGTGCACGTATTTACCCAGTACGAAGATGAGCTTCGCATAAACCTCGCCCGCAGGCCGGCCCTCGAGGAGGCGATAACACACGTGGGCTGGCCCTGCCTGCTGACGGCGGTAACAACGGCGCTGGGGTTTGCCTCGCTCTCGGCCAGCGAGATACCCACAATCATCGAGACGGGGCTTTTCGCATCGTTCGGGGTCCTGGTGGCGTACCTGATTGCCATGACCTTCGTGCCGGGCGTGCTCATGCACATGAAGGTGACGCAGCGGCCCGTGGAGACGGTTCACCCCAATCTGGTCAAGGGTCTTCGCGCCATTGGCAGGTTCAACGAGACCAGGCCGCGGCTTGTCGTGCTGATTACGCTTGCCCTGGTGGCGGTGTCTGCCTGGGGAATTTCACGGCTCGAGGTGGAGACGAACCTCATAAACTACTTCTCGCCCAAGACAGAGGTCAGGCAGGCGCAGGACTTCGTCTCGGAGAATCTTGGCGGCTCCATAACGATGGATGTGGTCGTAGAGGCCCACAACGGCAATACCGTCGCCGATATCGAGCTTCTCAAGAGGGTCCGCGAGCTGGAAGAGCACCTGCGCTCACACCCGGCCGTCGGCAAGGTCTTCTCCATCGCCGACGTTGTGCTGGCGATGAACAAGGAGCGCTTCGGCAAGGAAAAGTTCTTCGAGGAATTGCCGTTTATTGACGAGCAGAACCTGAAAAGCATTAGGAGCCTGCGCGCCGAGTACGGGTATTTCAGGCACGACGTGGATGAAAATTTCACCAAGCTGCGGGTGTCTGCGAGACTGCGCCAGATAAGCTCGAAAAAGCTGCTGCAGATGCTGCAGAAAACCGAGGACTACCTCAAAGGCCACTTCAGCGGTGACTACAGCGCCACCGTCACGGGCTCTACCCGGCTCTTCGTCAAGATGGGCCGGATACTGGTCGCCGGCGAGATAAAGGGCCTGATTATGGCGGTGATATCCATCTTTGTGGTGATAACGCTGCTTTTCAGGAACTTCTGGATGGGCCTGATTTCAATGGTGCCCAATGTCGTGCCGATAATGATTACGCTGGCCGTCATGGGGTTTGCGAACATCCCGATAAACGTAACGACCGCAATGATTCCCTGCATCGCCCTGGGCATAGCGGTGGATGACACGATTCACTATGTGAGCCGTTTCAAGCGCGAGTTCGCCCACGACCAGCATTACGTCAACTCGATGTTCCGCACGCTACTGTCAACGGGCAAGCCGATAGTCTTTACCTCGATGGTTCTCTTCTGCGGGTTCATCACCCTCGCGGTCTCGAGCTTCTCGTGCAACGCATACTTCGGAATACTCACCAGTGTCACCATGGTCTCCGCCCTGCTCGGAGACCTGATAATACTCCCTGTGCTGATAAATATCCTGCGGCCGATCAGAAGCCGCTCCAAGGAATCGCCTGCCGATTGACGTTGCGCGCCAGCTACTCGCTTGTTTTGAGTTTCCGGAAGCGTTATTATTAGGGGTGAAGGGATTGATACGGAGGTAGGAAGTGAGATTCTACGGCAAACCGAAGGAGGCGCGCAAGGGCCTGGGCGACAGGATGCTCGAAGGCGCCAAGAAGCGAAGCGGAACTGTCCGGCCCAGGAAACGCGTGTGGCTGGGCAAAGTGGTTGCATTCGCCATTGCGGGAGCTGCCATGGGAGAGGTCCTCGGGGCAATCGCGGCGCGGATGTGGGGCTCCCCTGAGATAACTATCAGCATTGGCTGCATAGTCGGCGCGCTCGCGGGTGCGCTTCTCGGCGGGGGGAATGGGGTTGAAGCGCTTCTCGGTGCCGTCCTGGGCGGCGTGCTTGCCTTTGCGGACTACTACCTGATAAAATGGGGCGGCCTGCCTTTTCAGGGCGTGGCTCAGGTGTCAGTGCTCGGCCCGGCGGGAGTGTTTGCCGGGGTGATAATCGGGCGCCTGCTCACGAAAGAAAAGAAAGCCGGTCCAGAAAGCGCCGACGGGAAGAGTTGACTGCTTTGAAAACGCGGGGGAAAACCTGGGACGTAATTGTCGTCGGCGCCGGCCATGCCGGCTACGAGGCCGCCCTTGCATCCGCCCGCATGGGGCGAAAGACGCTGCTTCTTACGCTCTCCCGCAAGACAATTGCGCAGATGTCGTGTAACCCTGCCGTAGGCGGGCTCGCGAAGGGCCAGCTTGTGCGCGAAATCGACGCCCTCGGCGCCGAGATGGCCAAAGCCGCAGACGCGACCATGCTGCAGTTCAGGATGCTAAACACCCGCAAAGGCCCAGCGGTCCGCGCGCCGAGGGCACAGTGTGACCGCGCGGGCTATGCCCGGGAAATGCAGCGCAGGCTTTCCTCGCAGAAGAACCTGTCAATTGCCGAGGGCATGGCGCGGGAGATTGTTGTCGAAAACGGCCGGGCCGCCGGTGTGCGAACGAACGGCGGCGAGGAGGTCAGGGCGGGCGCGGTCATAGTGACAGCCGGGACTTTCCTGCGCGGGGAGATTCACGTCGGTGAGAAATCCTGGCCTGCCGGGCGGGCGGGAGAGCCGGCGGCCGAAGACCTGTCGCTTCACATCGAATCGCTGGGTATCCGCAGGGGCAGGCTCAAGACAGGCACGCCGATGCGCCTCGACGGCACAACCCTCGACTATGACAGGCTTGCGCGTCAGGATGGCGATGAGGTGATTGTCCCCTTTTCGTTCGAGACGGGCGAGATTGACATAGAGCAGGTGCCCTGCTGGATAGCATACACCAACTCGAAAACGCACCGGATAATCCGGGCAAACCTGAAACGCTCCGCCCTCTACGGTGGGCGCATAACCGCCACAGGGACGAGATACTGCCCCTCCGTCGAGGACAAGATAGTGAAGTTCGCCGACCGGCCACGCCACCAGATTTTCATCGAGCCGGAGGGCCGGGACACCACGGAAGTCTACGTAAACGGCCTCTCCACCTCGCTGCCCGAAGCGGTGCAGGAAGAAATGGTGCATTCCGTCGAGGGCCTTGAAAACGCGAAGCTCACCCGCCACGGATACGCAATCGAGTACGACTACTTCGACCCGCTCCAGCTCAGGCCCACGCTTGAATCCAGGGTAGTAGCACGCCTGTTCCTCGCCGGGCAGGTGAATGGTACAAGCGGCTACGAGGAGGCCGCGGCGCAGGGACTCGTCGCCGGCATAAACGCCGCCCTGACAGTCGCGGGAGAAGGCGAGTTCATTCTCGGCCGCGACGAGGCCTATATCGGCGTCCTGATTGACGACCTCGTGACCCTCGGCACTGACGAGCCCTACCGCATGTTCACCTCCCGCGCCGAGTACCGCCTGCTCCTGCGGGCCGACAACGCTGACCGGCGGCTCACGCCCCACGGCTACCGGCTCGGCCTGATTTCCGAGAAAAGATACCGCAGATTGTGCGAGAAAGAGCGTCTGATAGGTGAGCTCAGGAAGCTGCTTGCCTGCGAACGCCACGAAGGCAGCGACCTGCTGACCCTGCTCAAAAGACAGGGGATGCATTTTTCAGACATCAAGGTGCTCAGCGATACGCTTGCGGAAATGACGATACCCGAAGAGGTTGCTCAGCAGGTTGAAATCGAGGCAAAGTACGAGGGCTACCTCAGGCGCCAGCAGCGCCACGTGGAACGCTACCGCGAAGCTCAAAGCAGGCTTATTCCGGAGGATTTCGACTACGCGGCAGTGCCGTCGCTACGGTTCGAGGCCCGCGAAAAGCTCATGCGGGTGCGGCCGCGCTCCCTCGGGCAGGCTTCGAGAATCAGCGGCGTCAACCCGCCGGACATATCGGTGCTTATGGTACACTTGCACAGGAAGCAGCAGGGATAGGGGGCAGCAATGGATTTCACGGTGAAGGAAACGGAAAAGGTCTACCACGGCTCGCGCGTTGTGGTCTTCAGGGACTTCATCGAGCAGCCCGACGGCTCCGAGGTGACAAGAGAGGTCGTCACACTCAACAACGCGGCCGCAATCGTGCCCCTCACGCAAGAAGGTGAGGTCGTTCTCATAAACCAGTTCAGGTATTGTGTCGCGCGCCAGGCGCAGCTCCACTCGCAACCTTCTACTCACAAAAAAGAAGAGCAGGAGAACGGGAGAGCAACCTTCGGCAAAGGCATGCTTGTCGAAATCCCGGCAGGCACTTTCGAGGAAGGCGAAGAGCCCGAAGAATGCGCCCGCCGAGAAATCGAGGAAGAAACCGGCTATCGCGCGGGAAAACTCACCCGCCTCGGGCAGGTTTACACATCACCGGGCGTCTGCACCGAAGTAATCCAC
>DAOVDS010000101.1 GCA_030669415.1 bacterium | reverse complement strand
GTCGTGTTTCTTGCGCTCCTTTTTGGCAAGCTCGCGTTTCGCTTTGCGTGAGAGCTTCTTGCGCTTCTTCTTACCCCCGGCCTGAAGGCCGGGGCTTGTGGCGGCCTCTTCCTCGACAAACTCGACGAAGGCCTGCGGGGCCCTGTCGCCGAGCCTGCCCAGCGGGAGCCTGACAATCCGCAGGTATCCGCCCGGGCGCTCTGAGAACCTTGGCGCTATTTCGCTGAAGAGTCTGCCGACCGCCTCGCTCTCACCCATGAGCTCGATGGCGCGCCGGCGGGCCGACAGGCTGCCATCCTTGGCGAGCGTCACCAGCCGCGAGGCGAAAGGAACGACTTCCTTGGCCTTGGGCAGAGTCGTCCTCACACGTCCGTGGAGAATCAGGCTGCGCGCCAGGTTCCTGTTCAGGGCCTTGCGATGCGCGGATGTCCTGTTTAGTTTCCTCCCGTTCTTCTTGTGCCGCATCAGTTGCTCCTGTTTGCGCGCTGCATGCAGCGCGGCCTATTAAGTCGTGGCACTTGTCCTATTCACTTTCACCTTCGAGCAGGGAAAGGTCCATACCGAGAGTCAGCTCGATGTCTTCGAGCTTTTTCTTGACTTCCTTCAGAGAGGTCTTGCCGAAATTGCGAAGCCGCAGCAGGTCGCTCTCGGTGTATCTGATGAGGTCGCCGATAGCCTTGACCGAGGCTGCATCCAGGCAATTCGAGGCGCGCACTGAGAGGTCCAGAGTCGAGAGTGGCTGCTGCAGCTTCTGCAGCAGCTCGGAGCGCTCCTTTTCTTTCTGGCGGGTTTCCTCCTCGCGGGCGTCCTCAAGCTTGAGTTCCTTACCAGCCTCGTAATACTGCACGAAGGGGTTGAGGTGCTTGCGGAGTATCTTGGCCGCCTCGACAAGAGCGGCCTCCGGCGTGATGGTGCCGTCAGTCCAGACATCCATCATGAGCCTGTCGTAGTTGGTCACCTTGCCGACACGCGTGTCTTCGGTTCGATACTGCACGCGCAGCACGGGTGAGAAGGTGGAGTCAATCGGGATGAATCCTATCTCGGCGTCGGTCGGCCGGTTTTCCTCGGCCGTCTTGTATCCCCTGCCCTTTCTTACTTCCATCTCAATGTTGAGCTCTGTTTTCTTGGTCAGGGTGGCAATGTGCAGGTCCTTGTTGATGACCTCGACCGAGTCGTCACCGACGATGTCGGCTGCGGTAACGGGGCCTTTCTTCTTCGCCTTGAGCCACAGTTTGGCCGTCCCATCGCGATGCATCCTGACCAGCAACTGCTTTATGTTGAGGATGATATCGGGCACATCCTCGTAGATTCCATCGATAGTGGAGAACTCATGGCGAACGCCGTGAATCTTGATGGAGGTCACGGCCGAGCCCTCGATGGAAGAGAGTAGAATCCTTCGCAGGCTGTTGCCTACGGTAGTACCGAAACCTCTCTCGAAAGGCTCCGCGACGAATCTCGCGTACTCGTCGGTTGCGGCCACGGTGTCACAAAGAACCTTGGTCGGAAGTTCGAAATCTTTCCACCTTACTCTCATTATACGCTTCTCCTTGACAGAAGACCGGACTGCGCTATTTCGAGCTGAACTCTACTATGAGCTGCTCTTCCGTCGTAATGGAAACGTCGTCCCTTGTAGGCAACTGAGCAACAAGACCCTCAAGGCTTTCTTCGTCAAGGCTCAGCCACCCGGGGATGTCACGTCCACGCGTGGTTCCAAAACCTTCCTTCACAGCTTTCTTGGTTTTGTCTCCCTTCAGTTCTATTTTGTCGCCCTGCTTGAGCAGGCGGGAAGGAATGTCGCATTTCCTCCCGTTCACCCTGACGTGTCCGTGCGTCACAAGCTGCCTGCCGTGGGGGCGGGATAGGCCGAACCTGAGCAGGTAGACCGCGTTGTCCAGGCGGCGCTCGAACAGTATTAGCAGGTTTTCGCCCGTGTTACCTTTCTGTTTCTCCGCCAGCTCGAAATATCTCCTGAACTGCTTCTCCTGGATTCCGTAGAACCTCTTGACTTTCTGCTTCTCGCGCAACTGCATGCCATATTCGCTGCGTCTGCCACGCCTGTACGGGTGCTCCCCGGGTGGCGTGGGACGCCTGCTGATAGAGCATTTGGCAGTATCGCACTTTCGGCCCTTGAGAAAGAGCTTTTCCCCTTCCCTCCGGCACAACTTGCAGACAGCTTTTGTGTGTCTTGCCATCTATCCTCCTGACCAGCGTGCTGTGTTTACTATCCCTTCTTTCCTCGCTTGCCCTTGGCCCTCTTCCCGCCGTGACTGCGAAACAACCTGGTCGGCGCGAACTCGCCGAGCTTATGTCCGACCATGTCTTCGGTGACGAATGTCTTAATAAAAGCCTTGCCGTTGTGCACAAGAAACGTGTGCGAGACGAACTCGGGAATAATGGTGCACCTTCGCGCCCACGTCTTTATGGGCTCGGCTGCACCGGAGTCCTTTTGCCGGAGCACCTTCTTGAGGAGCTTCTCGTCAATGTATGGACCTTTTTTCAGAGACCTGCTCATTTCGAGCCCTTTCGTGTTACTTCTTCTTCTTCTTCTTTCTCTTTCTCAGGATGTAGGTATCAGTGGGGTTGTTCTTCCTCCTGGTCTTCCCGCCCTTGGAAGGTTTACCCCACTTGGAGACAGGGTGGCGTCCCCCGGCGCGCCGGCCCTCGCCGCCGCCCATTGGGTGGGCGACCGGGTTCATGGCACTGCCGCGCACAGTCGGCCTTATGCCCATGTGCCTGCGCCGGCCGGCTTTTCCGATAGTGATATTCTGATGGTCGAGATTGCCGACCTGCCCGAGCGTCGCGCGGCAGTTAATGTTCACCTTGCGCATTTCGCCTGAAGGCATGTTGAGTATGGCGAACTTACCTTCCTTGGCTGCGAGCTGCACGTAGAGACCGGCACTTCGCGCTATTTGCCCGCCCCTGCCCGGGTGCATCTCGACATTATGGACAATCATGCCCAGCGGGACTGAGGCAAGCGGCATGCAGTTGCCGGTTCTGGGCTCCACTTTCTGCCCGGAGACAACTGTATCGCCGACCTTGAGGTCCTTGGGCCTCAGGATGTAACGCTTCTCGCCATCGGCATACTGAAGCAGCGCGATATTCGCCGACCTGTTCGGGTCGTATTCCAGCGCTGTCACCTTCGCGGGGATATTGTCCTTGTTGCGTTTGAAGTCGATTATCCGATACTTGCGCTTGGCGCCACCACCGTGGTGGCGGGTGGTTATGCGTCCGTACGCATTTCTGCCGGCGGTTTTCTTCTTAGGCTCTGTAAGCGATTTCTCGGGCGGCTTTTTCGTCAACTCGGACTTGTCAAGAACGCTCGCGCCGCGGCGTCCAGGCGAAGTTGGCCTATACTGTCTAATACCCATACCAAGCTCCCAGGCTAATAGATGTCAATCGCATATCCCTCACGCAGCTTCACAATAGCCTTCTTCCACTGGGAGGTCTTCCCGCGCTTGTAGCGGACCCTGCGGACCTTGCCCTTCTTGTTCATTGTGCGAACCGAGCGCACCTTCACGCCCCATATATCTTCCACGGCCCGGCGTATCTCTATCTTGTTCGCGTCCACCGCCACCTCGAACACGTATGCATTCTGGTAGTTGACGGACTTGTCACTTTTCTCAGTTACTATGGGGCGAATAATTACCTGCCTCGGGTCAACATACTTCATTCCTGCGCCCCTCCTTCCACTTCCACGCCGACTCGCTGCTTTAGCGTCTCGAATGCCTCGCTGGTTACCAGCAGATTCTTCGAGAGGAGAACGTCGCGAGCGTTCAGGTCTGCAGCCGCTCGCACCTTTATCTTGGGCACGTTGCGTGCGGACAGATACACGTTCGCCCCCGAAGGCCCGACGACGACCGTGACAGCCCCCTTCAAACCCAGATTTGACAGGACTTCGACCATTTCCTTTGTCCTGGGCTGTTCGAAGTCGAGGCTGTCAACAAGGTGCAGTTGCGACTCTCTGATTTTCGCCAGAAGCGCATTGGCAAGTGCCTTGCGAAGCGCCTTCTTCGGCATGGAATAGGAGAAATCCCTCGGCTTTGGTCCGAAGACAATACCGCCCTTTCGCCAGATGGGGCTCTTTGCAGTGCCCGCTCTTGCCCGGCCGGTGCCCTTCTGCCGCCAGGGCTTGCGGCCGCTTCCCGCAATCTCGGAGCGCGTCTTCGTGGACGCGGTACCCTGGCGCTTGTTGGCCTCGTACATCACGACGACATCATGCAGAAGCTGCCGGTTGACGTACTTGCCGAAGAATCTCTCTTCGACCGTAACGGTCTCGACCTCGTTGCCGTTCCTGTCTCTTATCTTGAGCTCAGCCATCTTAAGCCATGCCTCTCTAAGGCCCGTTACGTATTCCCCGAGCCCTTCTTTTTCTTGATAAGGCTTGCCGACACCTCAACGAAAACCCCTCTGGGCCCTGGCACAGACCCTTCTATCAGAAGCAGATTGCTCTCCTTGTCAATCTTGACCAGCTTGAGGTTGCGGCAGGTGGCCCTCTTCGCACCCATGTGCCCCGGCATGTGCACCCCCTTGAACACCCTTGCCGGGTCTGCGGACTGCCCTATCGCACCGGGCTGGCGGATGTTCATTGAGCCGTGCGAGCGCGGCCCCAGCTTGAAATGCCACCTCTTTGTCGTACCGGCGAATCCCTTGCCCTTGCTGACTGCGCTGATATCCACCTTCTTGACGCCCTCGAAGATATCCACCGTCAGTTGGGCTCCGGGCTTGAGCCCGTGGTCGGCGGCTTTGAGCCTGACCTCGCGCAGGCGCCGCAGAGGCTCCACGCCCGCTTTTTCAAAGTGCCCGCGCTGGGGTTTGGCGATGTTCTTGCTCTTGTGCGCGAAGCCGATTTGAACCGCATCGTACCCATCGTTGTCTACAGACTTGACCTGAACGACAGTACAGGGGCCCGCCTCGACCACCGTCACGCGAACGCAGCTTCCGTCTTCCTGGAATATCTGCGTCATGCCGAGCTTGCGACCAAGCAGTTTTCTGCGCACAAAGACCTCGGGGTCAACCTTGTTGGCACTCTTCTTCTTTCCAGCCACGATAGCAACTCCCGATTGAATCAGCAGGCAAACAGGCTCTTAGGCCTTGATTCTGATATCGATGCCCGCCGGTATGTTCAGCCGGCCAAGCGAATCCACGGTCTTGGAAGTCGGCTCAGTTATGTCGATAAGGCGCTTGTGAGTCCTTATCTCGAACTGCTCACGTGACTTCTTGTCCACGTGAGGACTGCGCAGAACGGTGTAGCGCTCGATCCGCGTAGGCAGCGGTATGGGGCCACTGACCTTCGCGCCGGTACGTTTGGCCGTCTCGACAATCTCGCCAGCCTTCTTGTCCAGAAGCTCGTGGTCGTAAGCTTCCATTCTGATTCTGATTCTCTCGTTTTGCATCAAACCTCCCAGTACAGCCTAATACTGGAACATCTCCTCTATGCGCTCCTTTGGTACGGGCACATAGCCGTGTGGTTCCATCGTATATACCGCCTTGCCCTGACTCAGTGAGCGCAGCGTTGTCGCATATCCGAACATCTCCGAGATAGGCGCGGCCCCCCGGATAATTTTCATTTCGGCGATAGTCGCCACGTCCTGTATGTCCGCCCTCCTAACGGTGAGGTCATTGAGCACGTCACCGAGGTACTCTTGCGGCACATGGACCTCCAAACGCATAACCGGCTCAAGCAGGACGATGTCCGTTTTTTCGGCGGCAGCCCTGAGCGCTGCGTCAGCCGCGGCCTCAAACGCGAGCTCCGAACAATCGCCGCTGCGATACTCAGCGCCGAGGATTCTGGCCCTGACGTTGATTAGCGGGTAACCGAGCCCCAGCCCGCTGCTGGCCGAATTCTTCGCCCCGCGCTCCATGGCGGCAATCATCTCCCTTGTAAGCTGTGCATCTTTGACCTCGCTGACGACGACAGCATGGGCCTCCTCGGGCGCAGGCTCAAGCACAAGTCTCACCACCGCGAAATGGCTCTTCCCGGCAATAGCGCGGGAGAACTTGCCCTCTGCCTCGGCAGCCTTGCTGACTGTCTGCCTGTAAGCGACCTGGGGCGTGCCGATTCTTACCTCCACGTTGAACTCGTCAACCAGGCGCCGGCCGAGCACTTCCAGGTGGAGCTCACCCATGCCTGAAACGATGGTCTGACCCGTCTCGTCATCCAGTCTGTAGGTGAAAGTCGGGTCTTCCTTCTCCAGACGCTTCAGCGCCTCTTCCAGCTTGCGCCGCTCGCCAGTGCTTCTGGGCTCAATCGCCATGAGGAGCACCGGCTCCGGGAAATCTATGGACTCAAGCAGTATCGGGTGCGGCTTCTCGCAGAGCGTATCTCCGGTAGCCGTATCCTTGAGCCCAATCACGGCGACAATCTCGCCGGCGTGCGCAGTCTGCGTCGCGACGCGGTCGTCCGCATGCATGTAGTATATTTGACCTACCCGCTCCTTCCTTCTCGTGCGGGGGTTGTAGACCTGCCGGCCCTGATTGAGTACCCCCGAGTATATGCGCAGGAAGGTCAGGTCACCATGCTTGTCGGCAACCACCTTGAACGCAAGCGCGGCGAAGTGCTCTTTGTCCGATATCTTGAACGTGACCTCCCTGTCCCTCTCGGGATGTATCCCCTTGACCTCTTTCAGGTCCAGGGGTGATGGGAGGTACGCGCAGATTGCGTCCAGGAGCGGCTGAATTCCCTTGTTCCTCAGCGCGCTGCCGCAGAGCACAGGCGATATCCGCTGTGCAACCGTACTTTCAAAGATCGCTTTCTCTAATTTCTCCCGGGGGATATCTTCACCCCCGAGGTAGCTCTCAAGCAGCTCGTCAGAGAACTGCGTAAGGACCTCGAACATCCCGTCCCGGTACTTCTGCGCCTCATCAACCAGCTCCGGCGGGATTTCAACCGTTGTCTGCTTCTTCCCGAGGTCGTCCTCGTACACAATGCCCTTCATCTCAAGAAGGTCCACGACCCCGCGAAACCCCTTCTCAGAACCTATCGGCACCTGGAGCGGGAGGGGGTTGGCGTTGAGCCTCTCTCTTATGGAGGCTACGGCCCTGGCGAAATCCGCGCCGACCCTGTCAAGCTTGTTGACAAAGGCAATCCGCGGCACGTGATACCTCTGCGCCTGGCGCCATACAGTCTCGGTCTGCGCCTCAACGCCGCCGACGCCGCAGAACACGACCACACAGCCGTCCATGACTCTCAGGCTGCGCTCCACCTCCGCGGTGAAGTCCACGTGGCCGGGCGTGTCAACGATGTTCACGCGAAAACCCTTCCACTTGACAGTGGTTGCGGCCGAGGTGATTGTAATGCCCCGCTCGCGCTCCTCGCGCATGTAATCCATGGTTGCGGTGCCCTCGTCCACCTCGCCAATCTTGTGCTGGCGGCCAGTGTAGTACAGAATCCTCTCAGTCACGGTCGTCTTCCCCGCGTCTATGTGCGCGGCAATGCCGATATTCCGTGTCTTTGTGAGGTCCTGCACCCGCCACCCCAGTCCAAATTGTCAAAACTACCACGCCAGATGGGCGAAGGCCTTGTTGGCCTCGGCCATCTTGTGAGTATTTTCTCGCGTCTTGACCGCGGCGCCCTCGCGCCTGTAGGCGGCCATCAGCTCTTCTGCCAGGCGCCTGGCCATGGGCATTCCCTTGCGCGCCCTCGCCGCTGTGCGAATCCAGCGGAAAGCCAGCGCCTGCTGCCTTTTCCTGGTTACCTCGACGGGAACCTGGTACGTCGCACCGCCCACGCGCCTTGAGCGCACCTCTACCTTGGGCTTGACGTTGTCGAGCGCCTGCGTGAAGACTTCGACAGGGTCGGTGCCTTCGCCCATCTTGCGCTGTATGAGGTCAAAGGCATCATAGACCGTCCGCTGCGCCGTTGTCTTCTTGCCGCCGAGCATCAACATGTTTATGAACTTTGCAAGCAGCATCGACTTATGGCGCGGGTCCGGCTTGAGGAACCTCTCCGTCGACTTGAATTTTCTTGGCATTGAGCTACTCCTAACCCTTGGGTGCCTTGCTGCCGTACTTCGACCTGCTCTGGCGCCGGCCGTCAACACCCAGCGCATCTCTTGTACCCCGGATGATATGGTAGCGCACGCCCGGGAGGTCGCGAACTCTTCCTCCACGGACAAGCACTATCGAGTGCTCCTGAAGGTTATGCCCTTCGCCCGGTATGTAGGCAGTTATCTCCTTGCCGTTGGAAAGCCGGACTCGGGCTATTTTCCTGAGTGCGGAGTTCGGCTTCTTCGGCGTCATGGTCTTGACCTGGATACACACGCCGCGCTTCTGCGGGCAGCGCTCAAGCACGGGGGCCTTGGGCTTCTTCGTCTTCCTCTTGCGTCCTTTGCGCACGAGCTGGTTTATGGTCGGCATTAGTCTCCTCCTTCAGATATCCTGTTGTGCTATTTGAACACCCTGCTGTCTTCTTCAATGGCCGAAGACGGTTCTATCGTAATGTCGCTGAGCAAGTCGCGCTTGACCCGCATGGTGCGATATCCCCTAAACCCGGTGCCGGCAGGTATCATGTGGCCCAGTATCACGTTCTCTTTTAGCCCGACGAGATTGTCTATCCTGCCTGCGAGGGCTGCGCCGGTCAACACCTTCGTCGTTTCCTGGAAGCTCGCGGCAGATATGAACGAATCGCTCTGCAGCGCTGATTTGGTGATGCCCAGAAGCAGCGGGTCGCACGTGGCCGGCTTTTTCTTCTGGGCCAGCACCTCCTCGTTGCTTGCCTTGAAAGCGAACTTGTCCACCACGCTTTGCGGCAGCAAGTCGGTGTCACCGGGCTCCTGGATCGAGACGCGTCTCATCATTTGAGAAACAATTATTTCAATGTGCTTGTCATCTATCGGCACATTCTGGGACCGATACACACCCTGTACTTCACGCAACAGGTACTGCTGCACCGCCTCCTGGCCTTTAATTCGGAGGATATCCTGAGGTATGAGAGCCCCCTCCACCAGCGGGTCGCCATTCCTGACATAGTCGCCTGCGTGCACGCGCATGTATCTTCCGGGCGGTATGAGGTGCTCGTGCGTCATGCCTGACTCGTTGCGGACAATCACCGTTCTCTTGCCACGGCGCTTTTCGCCCAGTTCGACCACGCCCTCGATTTCGCTCAAAACGGCCGGGATTTTCGGCTTTCGAACCTCGAAGAGTTCTGTAACACGTGGAAGCCCGCCGGTGATATCCTGGGTACCGGTTATCTCACGCGGAGTCTTTGACAGCAGCGTTCCTTTTGTCACCTTCTGGCCCGCATCCACTTCAATGTGAGCCTTCTCAGGAATCGGATATACACCAAGAATTTTTCCATCCCTGGCATGCTTGACAACAATCTGAGGATGCAGGTTCCCTTTGTGCTCTATAACTACAAGCTTTTTAATGCCTGTGACGGTGTCTAATTTATCTTTGACAGTCTCATCAGGAACGACGTCTTCAAAGCTGACTACTCCTGCTTTCTCGGAGAGGATGGGAACCATGTGAGGATCCCAGGTCGCTATCAAGTGCCTCTTGTCAACTTTCTGCTTGTCTTTTACCTTGAGAACCGCTCCAATCGGAGGTGAATACCCCTCCGTATCCCGCGGCCGGCCCTTGGCGTCCAAGATGTCTATCCTGGCATTCTTGTTGAGGACTATTGTACGTCCATCGGGGCCAAGAACAGTGTTGACTTTTCTGTACGTGACGCGACCAGAATGGCGAGCCGCCAGCTTGCCTTCCTCTATGCCGCGGAATGCAACCCCGCCGATATGGAACGTACGCATGGTCAACTGCGTGCCGGGCTCCCCGATACTCTGCGCCGCAATTATGCCGACCGCAAGTCCCTGTTCGGCCAGTTGGCCGGTTGAGAGGTCCATTCCGTAGCATTTAGCGCATATTCCAATGGGGCTTTCACATGTAAGTCCAGAACGCACCCTTATCTTCGAATCCTCTCCGAGATGTTCTTCTATATTCTTGGCAATCTCCGCAGTGATAATCTGGTTTTCCTTAACTATAACCTCATCGGTTGCAATGTTGACAATCGTATCGCGCGCCACGCGGCCACGTATGGCCCGCGACAGGGAGAGTTCCATCTTGTCGCCGCGCCTCACTGCACCCTTTGTTATACCGCTGAGTGTGCCGCAGTCCAATTGCGATACGACGACGTTCTGTGCGACATCCGCCAGCTTGCGTGTCAGGTAGCCGGAGTCGGCCGTCTTGAGCGCGGTGTCTGCGAGGCCCTTACGCGCACCGTGGGTGGAAGAGAAGTATTCGCATACCCTCAGGCCCTCGCGGAAGTTCGCGCGGATAGGGGTCTCAATAATCTTGCCGGACGGTTTCGCCATAAGCCCGCGCATTCCCGCGAGCTGCCTCACCTGCTGCAGGCTGCCGCGTGCGCCCGATTTCACCATCAGGTGTATGGGGTTCAGGTAACGCCTTCCTTCCCGCGTGTCATTTGCGAGCTGCTTCATCATGTCCTCGCCAACCTCTTCAGTGGCGTGAACCCACCTGTCGATTATCTGATTGTAGCGCTCGCCTTCCGTGATGACACCCTTCTGGTAGGCTTTCTCAACTTTGGCGACTTCACTGCCCGTCTTGGCCAGGATTTTCGGCTTTTCGGGCGACCGGCAGAGGTCAGTCACTGTGAAGGAGAGCCCCGCAAGCGTGGCTTCCTTGAAGCCCAACTCCTTCATGTCATCAAGCAGTTTCAACGTGGGTTCGAGCCCAAGAAGCTCGTGGCAATCCGCGACAATAGCCTGCAAGTCTTTCTTTGCCAGCATGTAATTGTAGAAAGACATGCCTTTGGGCAGTATGTCGTTGAACTTCACCCTGCCCGGCGTTGTGGTGTAGACGCCGTTTTTAGAAGACTGCAACCCCTCACGCCCAAGGACCTTCCGGCCGGCCGGCATCCGCACCTCTACAAGCGCGTGCACCTCCAGCTTTCCGGCAGCGTGCGCTGTCATCAGCTCCATGGGCGAGGAGAAACGCATCCCGCTGCCCTTTTCTCCAGGAACCTCAGAGCTCAGGTAGTGGCAGCCGAGCACCATGTCCTGGTTGGGTGCGATGATGGGCCCGCCGTGAGAGGGGCTGAAGATGTTGTTTATTGACATCATGAGCATCTTGGCTTCGACCTGCGCTTCCAGCGAAAGCGGCAGGTGCACCGCCATCTGGTCACCGTCGAAGTCGGCGTTGAATCCCGGGCAGACGAGCGGATGGATTTTTATGGCGTTACCCTCGACGAGTACCGGCTGAAAAGCCTGAATCCCCATGCGGTGCAGCGTGGGTGCCCGGTTCAGCATGACGGGATGGTCTCGTATAACATCCTCGAGGATGTCCCAGACCTCTTCGTCCTTGCGTTCGAGCATCTTCTTGGCGCTGCGGATTGTGTCCGCGTACCCGAGTTCCTTGAGCCTGCGGATAATGAACGGCTGATAGAGTTCGAGCGCTATCTTCTTGGGGAGGCCGCACTGGTGGAGCTTGAGCTCGGGGCCCACCACAATAACGGAGCGCGCCGAGTAATCGACGCGCTTACCGAGGAGGTTCTCGCGGAACCGGCCCTGCTTGCCCTTTATCATATCTGTAAGCGAGCGCAGCGGGCGCGAGTTCGAGCCGAGGACGGGCCGTCTGCAGCGGTTATTGTCGAAGAGCGCATCGACCGACTGCTGCAGCATGCGCTTCTCATTGCGGATAATGACTTCCGGGGCGTTGAGTTCGACCAGTTTCTTGAGCCGGTTGTTGCGGTTTATGAGCCGCCGGTAGAGGTCGTTCAGGTCGCTCGTGGCGAAGTTCCCGCTCTCCAGGAGCACCAGCGGCCTCAGGTCCGGGGGTATTACGGGGATGACCTCCAGGACCATCCATTCCGGCTTGTTGCCGCTGTTGCGCAGGTCTTCGGCTATCTTGAGCCGCTTGACTATGTCCTTCCTCTTCTGTTTCGAGCCGGACTCTTCATAATCGACGCGAAGCTGGGCAGTCAGCTCGTCAAGGTTCACCTGTTTCAGGAGGGTCCGGACAGATGCTGCGCCCATGTCCGCCTTGAACGAGCCCTCGCCGTACTCCTTGACCGCCGCCTGGTAGTCATCCTCGCTGAGCAGTTGCCTCGGCTGAAGCGGAGTCTCGCCCGGGTCCGTCACGATGTAATCCTGGTAGTAGACGACCCGCTCGAGGTGTGAGACTTTCACGCCAAGCAGAATCCCTATCCTGCAAGGCATGGACTTGAAGAACCATATGTGAATCACGGGGGCCGCAAGCGTGATATGGCCCATCCGCTTGCGCCTGACGCGGGAGTGAGTAACTGTCACGCCGCAGCGGGAGCAGGTGATTCCCCGGTGCTTGATTCCCTTGTATTTCCCGCAGAAGCATTCCCAGTCCCTTTCCGGGCCGAATATCCTTTCGCAGAAAAGGCCATCCTTCTCGCTGCGGTAGGTCCTGTAGTTTATGGTTTCGGGCTTCTTGACTTCCCCGTAGGACCAGCTCCTTATGTCCTGCGGTGAAGCGAGCTTTATGCTTACCGAGTCGTATTCGTTAATTCTTTCGTAAGCGGGGTCCAACATTAGCCCGTTACCTCCTAAAGCTGAAGAATCTCTTCAGGCTTTGCCCGGTGCAACTGTATGTTCAGCGCAAGGCCGCGGATTTCATTTATCAGCACCTCGAACGAAACCGGCGTACCGGGTTCAAGGGTATTCTCGCCTTTGACCATCGACTCGTATATCTTCGTGCGGCCGTCCACATCGTCGCTCTTGACCGTAAGCAGCTCCTGCAGCACATTTGCCGCACCGTAGGCTTCGAGAGCCCAGACCTCCATCTCACCGAACCTCTGCCCGCCGAAGCGAGCCTTGCCGCCCAGAGGCTGCTGCGTAATCAGCGAGTAAGGCCCAGTCGCGCGCGCGTGCACCTTGTCATCGACCAGGTGGTGCAGCTTCAGCATGTAGAGATAACCGACCGTTACCTGCTGCGCGAAAGGCTCCCCTGTCCTGCCGTCATACAGTGTCACCTGGCCGTCGGCGGGCAGCCCGGCTTCCTTGAGCAGCGTGACTATGTCGGACTCGCTGAAGCCGTCGAATATCGGCGTAACCGTCTGGCAGCCCAGCTTCTTGGCGGCCCAGCCCAGGTGGGTCTCGAGTATCTGCCCGAGGTTCATACGCGAGGGCACTCCGAGCGGGTTCAGAAGCATCTCGACCGGCGTTCCGTCTTCGAGGAAAGGCATGTCTTCTTCAGGCAGTATCTTTGCAATTACGCCTTTGTTGCCGT
>DAOVDS010000290.1 GCA_030669415.1 bacterium | reverse complement strand
TGAGCGCATCAAGCGCTTCCTTCCCCATGATAAACAGCTCATCAGTCGCCTTCTGGCGTATCCTGTAGTCCTTGTGCCCCAGAAGCTCGATAAGCTGGCGTATCTTCTCGGACTTGTCTTCCTGCGGGGGTGCGGTTGGAGTTTCTGCCACCGGAACAGGCTGTTCTTGCGCGGCTTCCGGGGCTTTGACAGTCTCCCGTACTACCGCGGGCGCATCCTCGCGTACCTCAATCCCGCCGCAGGCGCTTAGAAGAATTGCCAGCCACAAGATTTTAGTTCCAGTTTTCATCTTCCCCACGTAATTTCCACGACGCCGCCTGCTGTAAGTGTAACCTAAAACAGGTGCCGCAGGCAACAAAAGCTACATCATATAGACACCCCAGGCGGCCTCAGTATTCGGCAGGTTTATTGAAGCCCCGGACTTCAGTCCGGGGGTACTTGGCAACTGGCCCCCGCCTTAAAAGGCGGGGCTTCCTATTTGGCTAACTGCCCTTTGGTCAAGTCTTCCCAGGTCTGACCTTCTTCATAGGCCGTGACATACTCGACGTTGCCGCCCACGAAAACCATGTTCAGACCGTGGTGGTTCAACTCTTTGTCAGCGGCAAGAAGTTTCTTGACTTCGGATGAAGAACTCAGCGGCTTGCTGGCGTATGCGTAGCTGCACGTTCCCGCCGAGAGCTTGAACTTGCCGTGAACGTCAGCGCTGGCAGCCCGCTCTCTTGAAGAAGGGCAGACAAACAGACTGGGCTCATCAGCAAAACCCGTATCAACAAGAAGCTGGAAATGCTCGTGCGCCGGAGCGCTTTCTCCTGCGAAGGGAAAGCTCCCGTACTCCTGCTCGTAAAGCATGCAGGCCATGTAAATCTGCCTGAGGTTGCTTCCGCACGCGGCAACCTTGGCCCTCTCAACGTTTCCTGGAGGCATAGGAATGCACGCCAGGCCCGGTAGTACACCAACGACCAGGATAAGAGCAAGTAGGTTCGCTGATGTGAATATACGGTAAGGCCTGCTTCCCGCCTGAGTTTTCCTCACTGCCATGCCTCCCTTCGTATCCTCGCGGATTCGCCCGGCTTCCGCAATCTACTATATGTGCTGTACCCGTTAAATCAAGAGATTTCCGAAGCCCCGGACTTCAGTCCGGGGATGCATGTGCCGCGGGTCGCAATGTCGTGATGATAAACCGCCTTGACAGTCAATCAATGCGGCTTATAATTGTATTTTGGGTTATTACAGGAGAAATCATGGCAAAGAAGACACAAGCCCCCGCAAAGGGCGAGACTTCAGCGCTTGACAAGGTGCTGGCAGAGATAAGAAAGAGGGCCGGCGTGGATGCCATCATGCGCTTCGACGGCGACTACCACGCAGAAATCCCCGTCATTCCCACCGGCTCGGTCTCGCTCGATATCGCGCTGGGCGTCGGCGGCGTCCCGCGGGGCAGGGTGGTCGAAATCTTCGGGCCCGAGATGAGCGGCAAGACCACGCTGGCGCTGCACGTCATCGCCAACGCGCAGAAAAACAACGGAATCGCAGCCTTCATAGATGCCGAGCACGCGCTCGACCCCGGCTACACACGAAAGCTCGGGGTGAAACTCGAATCGCTCCTCATTTCGCAGCCTGACTACGGCGAGCAGGCCCTCCAGATTGCCGAGCTGCTCGTCTCCTCCAACGCCGTGGATATCGTGGTCATAGACTCGGTCGCGGCGCTCGTACCCAAGGCCGAGCTCGAAGGCCAGATAGGCGACCATCACATCGGCCTGCAGGCGAGGCTCATGTCCCAGGCCCTGCGAAAGCTGGCAGGCGCAATCCGCCGCAGCCACACCTGCGTCGTCTTTATCAACCAGATTCGCATGAAGATAGGCGTCATGTTTGGCTCGCCCGAGACCACCTCCGGGGGCAGGGCGCTCAAGTTCTACGCCTCCGTGCGAATCGACCTCCGAAACATCGGCAAGATAAAGGATGGCGATGTCGTGCGCGGCAACCGCGTCATCGCCAAGGTGGTCAAGAACAAGGTCGCGCCGCCTTTCCGCAACGCCGAGTTCGAGATAATCTACAATCAGGGCATCAACCGCGCCGGAGATATCCTGGACATGGCGGCGAATTGCAAGATAGTCAACCGCTCCGGCGCCTGGTACACCTACGGTGACGAGAAGCTCGGCCAGGGCAGGGACAACGTGGCATCGCTTCTTGCCGAAAAGCCCGAGCTCCTCAACGAGCTCGAAGCGAAGGTTCTTGAAGCGGCCGGAGTGAAACGCATCCTCGAATTCAACGACTGAGAGGCACCAGGGTGGCAATCGGCCTAATCTGCAGACACTGTGGAGCCCGTCTCAAAGTGGCGGAAAGCGCTGCCGGGAAGCTCGGCAAGTGCCCGAAGTGTAAGAAAAAGATACGGGTTCCCAAGATCGCTTCCCCCGATGCCCACTTCTGCGACCGCTGCGAGAAGAGCCTGGCTGATGAGGAGGGTCTCTCCCTGGTCGAAGGGAAGGCGTACTGCAGCGACTGCCTCAGAAGAATGCAGGCCAAGAAGAAGACTGGCGACCCGGTCCTGGACCAGCTTGGCATCGACATACCGGGTGCGGTGGTGCTTCGCGGCAAGGATCAGCGCAAGATTGGGCGCATGCTCCAGGATGTCGCGGCGAAGAAAGACTACAAGGTGAAGACCAGTCACGTTGCCGGACCGGAAGCTCCTGCCGAGGTTGAGGAGAAGCCCCCGCCCGAAGAGCCCCAGCCGCCGGAACCGCCGGTGCCGGCGAAGCTCGCCAAGGGCCAGCGACCCGCAGATGCCAAGCTCATCCAGTTGCTTGTGGCGCAGGGCGTGGTGCTCAGAGGCGAGCTCGAACTGGCCCTGCAGTACCAGAAAGGGCTCGGCAAGCGCCTCATACCCGTGCTCGACGACCTCAAGCTCACCTCGGAAGAGGAGGTCGCGCGTACAATCTCGCAAAACACAGGCCTTGAGATTTGCCCGGAGGGCGAGCTCGAAATCGCTCCGGGCGTGCAGGACCTGATGGACGATGAGCTCATGAGCCACTACGAAGTCATCCCACTCAGACGCGATGGCGACACCCTTGTCGTCGCGCTTCCCAACCCTCTTGACGTCACCTCCATCAAGGAGATGCGGGATGCGCTCAACAGCCGGATAATCCCGAGGGTGTGCACATGGTTACAGTACACCGGTGCGAGGCGTCTCCTGAGGACCCGGTCGAAGAGCTAACGCTTGCGAAGAATCACCACGTTCTGGTGTGTTATGTTCGGCACGAAGCAGCTTCCAATTCCGTAGGGCTTGAGCCTGCGCTGCGTCGCCGCGTTCCACCAAATCTTGATGCCCTTTAGCTCGAAGCCGACAGTGCGCATCCTCTGCGCCGTCAGATACCCGAGCGGCACGAATTCCCCGTTCATGTACCTGTCGCCTATCAGAATCACCAGGTAGCGCTGCGGCTTGAGGACTCGGTGGATTTCTGCGCCCGTTCGGGCCATCAGGCTCAGGAACTCCTCGAGCGAGCCGGCGTTCCCGAAGTCGGCCGGGTCGTCCGTATCCATGTCGAAGTTTGTTTCTTTGCGGAAGCTTACCTTGCCCTGGCATGGCCCGTAGGGCGGGTCGCAGATGCACGCATCGAAGCTCGCCGGCTCCAGCTTGGGCAGCACCTTGAGGCAGTTGCCCCGCTCGATGCGGGAACGCATCTTCCGGATACGCGCGCCGTTGAGCTTGATTATCTCGTTTCCGGCGATGCCGAAGTTTTTCTTTATCTCCTTGAAGACGCTTATCCAGCGCTTGTTGAGCTCTATGCCTACCCCCCACCTGCCGGCAAGCTCCGCGCCCAGAAGCGTCCCGCCCACTCCGGCGAAGGGGTCCACCACCGACTCGCCCTTGCGGGTGAAGAACTCCACAAGCTCGGCCATCATCTGCGGCGGCTTCATCGCGCCATGCGCCTTGCGAAGCTTGTGCGTCGCGTCGGGCGGGTAGTCGGTTTTCCAGATTGTGTTGGTGAAGTACAACCACCTGCCTCCATCGAGGTCATTGAGCTTGTTTCTCTTCATGGCTGTTCCTGCCGCGCAGTAACTCTATAGTTCTGCTCATGTCTTCGGCAATATCAGCCTCTATCGTTAGGCTTTCCTCCCTCAGGGGGTGCACAAATTTCAGGCTCGCCGAGTGAAGCGCCTGCCTCGAAAGCACCTCCCCTTCACCCTCGAGCCCCAAATCGGCGCGACTCAGCGCGCCCCGGCCCGTGTAGACCTCGTCGCATGCTATGGGGTGCCCGATATGGTTCAGGTGCACCCGTATCTGGTGCGTGCGCCCCGTGTGAAGCGAGCACCGAACCAGCGTGAAGTCGCCGAAGCGCTCCTCGACCGTGAACGTCGTAAGCGCTTCCTGGCCCCAGGGGACTCCCGTAGCCATCCGGGAGCGGTAGTCGGGCCCTTTCGCTCTCGACGGGCCTATGGTTGCGTCAATGCGGCCCTCATCCTCGCTGATTTTGCCCTCGACAATCGCGAGGTAGCTCTTCTGTGTCCGGCCCGCCTCGAACTCCCGCTGTATGTAGCGCTTGGTGTTGGCGTCCTTAGCGATGAGAAGCGCGCCGCTCGTAAACTCGTCAAGCCTGTGACAGAGCATGGGCGTTACATCCGGCTCGTCCTTGTAGCGTGCGTGCAGGACGTTAATCAGCGTGCCGAACAGCCGCTTGCCCGCGGGGTGGACAAGCACGCCGGGCTGCTTGTTCAGGGCCACAATGATGTCATCCTCGTAGATGATATCGAGCTTGATTTGCGAGAGGTCAACCTTGGGCAGGTTGAGCACAGCCGTTACGATGTCGCCTTTCCTGAGCCGGGTGCTTACCTTGCCCGGCTGCCCGTTCACCGACACCGCGCCGGAGCGGATTATCTGCTGGACGACGTTGCGGCTGCGCCAGTGGCTCTTGTGGTGCACAAACCTGTCGAGGCGCCTGCCGTCGTAGAGCAGGTCCACTTCCCACTCGTACTTCTCAATCGGCTCTGAAAGGTCTTTCTTCCTCTTCGCCACGTTCGCTATTCTACCAGTTCCTTCGCCGTTTTCAACCGGCGTGACAAGATTGCCAGCAGACTGAAGTCCACGGCTTGCAGCCATCATTAAAATGCATCCCTTACACGCCAACGACTTAGGTCGAGTTTTTAACAATTCAGGCAGGTGTCTCGCGGTTGTGTGGGCTCCTTCGATTCGTCACAGATGTGCCGGCCTGTCAAGCCCCGGATTTCATATCCGGGGAAATTCGACCACCCTTTTCCCATACTATCCCCCATCACCCTCGTTCGGGTTTGTTTTGAACTTCGAGTTTTCGACTCCGAGATCTTTTCGATTCCACATCCTTTTGCGTCAGAGAGGCGAGCGAA